>JAAZMP010000069.1 GCA_012798755.1 Bacillota bacterium | reverse complement strand
CCCAGTACCAGATCAAAGGCGATGCCGAAAAAGCGCTGGCCCAGTCAGCAGCAGTTATCAACAGCCGCTTCATCACGCAACTAAACCACCAGGCCCCGCTGGAAACAGAAGCATGTGTAGCTTATTTTGAAGGCGAAGATGAAGATGCACAGCTTGTGGTTATCGGGCGCAGCATAGATATTCACCAACACCTGGCTATGCTCCAGGATGCCTTAGACTGGGAAAACATGCGTTACGTGGAAGCCTACTCCGGCGGCCAATTCGGTATCAAAGCCGAGATTACCTCAGAAGGTATCACCGCCGGCGCTGCCGTACACTTCAAACGCCCCGTCCGCTATATTCCCAGTCTGACTGACTCCATACTGATGACCCCGAAACGTCACCCCTTCGATATGGAAGTTGCTCTGGGTGCCGACAAAAAGGGCCATCTTACTGCCTTTAAGATTGACACGACAGTGGATAACGGCGCCTACAATTCCCTTGGGCACGTAGTCATCGAACGAGCACTGCTGATGCTTTCAGGTTCTTACAATATTCCCAACGTCCATGCCGAAAGCCGTCTCGTATATACCAACAACCATTGGGGATCTGTAGCACGTGGCGCCGGTCCGCCACAAGGCCATTTTGCCCTGGAATGCGCTATCAACATGCTGGCCGACAAAATGGGCATCGATCCCCTGGAATTTCGCCTCCAAAATTCTCTTAAACCCGGCCAGACAAAATCTACCGGCAGCAAAGTCGAACAGTGGCCCTTCCCGGAACTTTGTGAAGCCATCCGGCCCCACTACGAACGCGCCTGCCAGCAGGCCCGCAAGCATGAAAACAAAACCATAAAACGAGGTGTGGGGCTGGCCGCTGGAGCCTTTGGCATCGGAGGCCCGGGAGACAGAGCTATTGCCGCAGTAGAACTTGATCCTGACGGAGGAGTGACCATTTTTGCAGCCGCAGCCGATCCCGGCGAGGGTAATGACTCCATGTTTACCCAACTGGCCGCCGCTATTATGGAACTGCCGCTAAACAAAATCCGCCTTGTTACAAGAGACACGGATCGAACCACCTCCACAGGGCCCGCCGCTGCCAGCCGTATCACCTATATGGTAGGTGGGGCCGTGGAAAATGCTTTAGGCAAGCTTAAAAAAGCAATGAACGAAACAGGAGCCGTCACACGGCAGGAACTCGAGCAAGCCCAACGTCCATACCGCTACATCGGCACTAAAGCCACTTTAGAAAGTGGCCCGGCAGATCCAAAAACAGGGCAGGGGCCTTCTTTCGAATCACAGATACACACCTTGCAGATGGCCGAAGTGGAGGTAAATACAGAAACAGGAGAGGCCAAAATCATCAAAATGACCACGGCTGTAGACGGCGGCCCGGTGATCCATCCCCAAAATTTCATAGGCCAGCTCGAAGGCGGCGCAGACATGGGAGCCGGCTATGCCCTACGCGAAGAATACATTGCCGGTAAGACCAAAGACTGGGCATCCTTCAAATTTCCCAGCATGAAAACAGCCTTCGAAATGGAAACGATCGTTAGGGAAACACCCAGGGTACGGGGCACCAAAGGATCTACCGGTGTAGGCGAGATGACAATGGTTCCCACAGCCCCTGCAGTAATCAGCGCCATCAAAGATGCCACAGGGGTTTGGATCTGTGAACTGCCGGCAACACCGGATAAAATCAAAGCAGCTTTGGCAAAAGAAAATTAGGTTTGGGGGCAATATTAATGAGCAGAATTGATCAACCGGGAAGTTCTACCAGAAGATACAGCCGTTCTATTGCCGGGCATAACGTGTTATTTGACAGGGAACACTTTCTTTGGCAACCCGACGACTGGAATGAGGACATTGCCAAGACCCTGGCCCGGGAAAGCGGTCTTAACCATCTCGGTGAAAAGCACTGGCGCGTGATCAATTTCTTGCGGGAGTTCTACTACTATAATGGCAGGGCGCCGCTGAACCGGCAGATCGTGAAGGGGGTTGGCCTAAACTTGCTGGAAATTAAAAAGCTTTTCCCCGGGGGGATTAAGCACGGCGCCCGCCGTATTGCCGGATTGCCCAACCCCAAAAACTGCCTCTGACAGTTTTAAGGAGTGTGCCATGAGCGGTAATCTAATCTACCTGGATAATGCAGCGACATCGTTTCCCAAACCTCGGGAAGTGCTTAAGAAAATGCTTAAAACTTACGTTCGATCAGGGGTGTCACCGGGCCGGGGCAGCTACGACTTGGCTGATGAGGCAGCCGAACTCGTCTATCAAACAAGACGAAAACTGACACGTTTTTTCTCTGCCTCCGATCCGGAACGGGTCATCTTTACAGCCAATGCAACAGATGCTTTAAACATTGCCCTCCAAGGCCTGCTCCGCCCCGGCGATCATGTTGTCTCCACGCGGCTTGAACACAACTCTGTACTGCGTCCCTTGTATCACTTAGAAAAACAAGGAATGATAGAGTACGATCTCGTCTGCTTTGACGATAGCGGTTATATCTGTCCGCAGCAAATAATGAAGGCAGTCAAACACAACACCAAACTAGTCGTAGTCTCCCATGCTTCCAACGTACTTGGTACAGTCCAACCGGCAAAAGAAATAGCACGCCTATGTTCTGAACACGGGATCCCGCTGTTGTTGGATGCCGCCCAAAGTGCGGGGCACATCCCCATCGATATGCACAGTTGGGGCATAGGAGCGCTTGCTTTCACCGGCCACAAGGCCCTGCTGGGACCAACTGGCATCGGGGGTTTGATCCTATCCCCGGGATTGGATATCCGCACTACTCGTTTTGGCGGAACAGGTATCGAATCGCGCAGTCTTATTCATACCCAGAGTTTCCCCCATAGGCTTGAAGCTGGTACGCTTAATCTTGCAGGTATTTTGGGCCTTTCAGCCAGTCTCGATTACCTGGAACAAAAAAATTATGAACACCTTTGGCAACGTGAAATGGCCCTGACCCAGCGTCTTTATGACGGTCTTCGTTCTATTTCCAAAGTGGTGTTTCTAAGCCCGCCGCCAACAAAACAGAGCGTGCCGGTGCTTACATGCGCCATGAAAGATATGGATTCTGGGGATGTGGGCGATATTTTGGACGGTGACTATGGTATTGCGGTGCGGATCGGTTTGCACTGTGCTCCGTTGGTGCATGTCGATTTGGGAACGGATGCTTCGGGCGCTATCAGGTTTAGTCCGGGCCCTTTCAATACGGACAAAGATATTGATTTTGCAGTTGCAGCCATGGCAGAAATTGCAGCGCATAGCTAAAAAAAATTTATCCGGAGGGATGGCTTAGAATCTGCCAAACCCGATGCTTCCGATAGTTTTTTACTGAAGATGATTATTTTAGAGGAATTAAAATTATTTTGTGCAGGGAGGTGTTCCCGAAATTGTTTTTAAATCATTTTGAATACTTTGCTCCCCAAGCGGCTAAGGATGCGTTGGATCTGTGCGACCGTCTGGGCGCCAAGGCCAAAATCCTGGCCGGCGGTACTGATTTGTTGAATCTGATGAAAGATAAGCTATTAAAACCGGAATACCTGATCGATATCAATAATGTTGATGAATTTAAGGGTATCTTTTACGAGCCTGGCAAAGGCGCTGTTATTGGTGCAGCTACAAAAATTTCCGAAATTGAACGCTCTGAAATAATCCGGGAAAAATATTTCGCCCTCCACCAGGCGGCGGGCGAGCTGGGTTCAGTCCAGGTAAGAAATATGGCTACTATTGGAGGCAACATCTGCAACGCCTCCCCGGCAGCAGAGACACCCACACCCCTAGTGGCCCTCGGTGCAAAAGTTGTTATCAGCAGTCTTTCCGGAGACAGGGAGATGCCTTTGGAAGAATTTATTCTAGGTAACGGGGAGACGGCGCTCGCCGAAGGTGAAATATTGACCAAATTTTTACTTCCGGAACCGATTTCCGGATCTGTAAGTCGCTATGGATACATCGGTTTAAGAGACGCCATGGAAATTGATGCTGTAAATTTGGCTGTCAACTTAGCCTTAGGCGAAGATGGCCGCATAATAAAGCAGCTTAAGCTTGTGATGGGATCCGTTTTTCCAAGGCCGCTGGTATCCGAGGAGGCCCCAGAAATTCTTATCGGGAAAGAATTCAGCGCAGAGCTGGCAGAAGAAGCTGCCAGGGCAGCTTCCAGTGAGAGCAAACCTATCTCCGATATCAGGGCTTCAGCGGAATATCGCCGTGAAATAGTGGCAGTGCTATCACGCAGACTTCTTCAGGAAGCGTTTAGTGCTGCACAAGGGGAGGTATAACTTATGAAACAGTTGATTGCGCTAGATATAAATGATCAGATCTATGAAGTGCCCGTTGACCCTTGGGACCTGCTTTCCGATGTTATCAGGAAAAAAGTAAGGCTTACCGGCACCAAAAAAGGCTGTGAGCAAGGAGACTGTGGTGCTTGCACCGTCTTAATCAACGGTCAGGCAGTTCTCTCCTGCCTGACTCTGGCCATTGCCTGTCAGGGTAAAAAGATCACCACTATAGAGGGATTGGCGGAACAAGACGGGCGGTTACATCCTATCCAGCAGTCATTTGTCGATTATGGCGCCGTGCAGTGCGGTTTTTGCACATCGGGGATGATCCTTTCCTCGAAAGCCCTGCTGGACAGCAACCCCAAACCTGGCAGGGAAGAGATAAAACGTGCCCTGTCCGGCAATCTTTGCCGCTGCACCGGCTACAAGAAAATCATTGAAGCAGTCGAAGTTGCCTCTGAAACTATGTCCAAAGAGGGGGTGAAATAATGGGGGTTTGGGATAAGGAACAATATGTACGCGAAGGGGTTCCTCCTTTCCAGGATGAAAGAAGATTTACTCAGGTAGGAAAAAGTGTTCCCAAAATCGATAGCCCTGCCAAAGTCAGAGGAGAGGCCATCTATACAGACGATATAGTACTTCCGGGCATGGCCTACGGCAGAATCAAACGTTGTACCGAGCACGCCCATGCAAAAATAAAAAAGATAGATTACAGCAAAGCTTTGGCCCATCCAGGAGTTCTGGCAGTTCTCATCGGTGATGAAGCCCCAAAAAAATGGGGCATGTTACCTCAAACAGCCAATGAGACCGTGCTGGCGGTAGATAAAGTCCGATTTAACGGTGAAGGGGTGGCTGCGGTAGCCGCTGTCGATGAGGAGACTGCCGAGATTGCCTGTGACTTGATCGATGTGGAGTACGAACCCTTGCCGGTACTGCTGGATCCCTTCGAATCCATGCAGCGCGCCGGGGAAATCCAAATACACGAAGATGCGCCGGGCAATATTTTGCATGAAGGAGAACAGGTCTTTGGGGATGTGGATAAAGCTTTTAAAGAATGTAAATATATTTTGGAAAGGGAATTCAAAACAAACATGCCCCAGCAAGGTTTCCTGGAACCACAAGCAGCCTTGGCGAACTATGATCCCCAAAACGGACAGCTACGCCTATGGTCCAGCAGCCAGATTGCCCACTACCTGCATCGTCAAATTTCGGATGTTTTAGAAATGCCCATGAATAAAATCCGTGTTACCGTTCCCACGGTAGGCGGCGGTTTTGGTGGTAAAGCCGAAGCTTGTGTTAACGAATTTGTCGCCTGTCTTCTTTCCAGGAAAATCGGCCGGCCGGTTAAGGTGACCTTTGATCGCAGTGAGGTTTTTTACACCAATAAAGGCCGCCATCCATGTCACATGAAGATGAAAATTGGGCTGGATGCGGATGGTTATATTCAGGCCGTAGATTTTGATAATACCTTGGATAAAGGCGCTTATGCAGGTTGGGGAATCGTGGTACTTTTTTATTCAGCTTCTATGATACATCTACCTTATAAGGTACCCAACGCCCGTTTTCGCGGAAGATGCGTATATACCAACAAACCCAGCATGGGCTCCATGCGCGGTCTTGGTGGTGTACAACCCCGGTTTGCCATGGAATGCATGCTCGACGAACTTGCGGAGATGATGGGTATAAGCCCCTTTGAACTAAAAATGAAAAATGCTGTAGAATCTGGTTATACTGCAGTAAACAATATGTACGTACCGCATACCGAATATAAACGCAGTCTACAAAAAGCGGTAGAAAAGTCCGGCTACCTGGAAAAACACGGAAAACTACCTTTCGGCAAAGGTATCGGACTGGCCGGCGGCTATTATATTACAGGTACAGCCTACACTCTTTACATGTCTTACAAACCGCATACCTCGGTGCTTCTGCGTGTAGATACCGAGGGCGGGGTAACCCTGCACTGTTCTGCAGTCGATATCGGCCAAGGCAGCAACACCGTTATGGCCCAAATGGCCGCTGAAGCACTTGGCGTCCATTTTGAAGATGTCCACATTCAATCGCATGATACAGAAGTGGGCACCTTTGATCTGGGCACCTTTGCCAGTCGCTTAACCTATGCCACCGGAATTGCCATCAGAGATGCAGCTGAAAAAATCAACGGAAAGCTCAAAGAGATAGCTGCCGGCCTGCTGGGCTGCCGGGCCGATCATTTAGCGATCAAAGATCGCAAAATCTACTCTATTTATGAGGCAGAAAGAAAAAGCATGGAATGGGAAAAGGTCGTAGAAATAGCAGTCAATACCACCGGATCGCTGGCGGCCATGGGGCACTTTTCTCCCCCGCGGCGCAGGGGCTTTGATCTTACCAGCGGTAAGAGGGCCCAGGGCGCCAATATCGGTCATTCGCCCACCTTTGGTTTCAGCTGCCAAATATTTGAAGTAGATGTGGACTTAGAAACCGGCAAGATCAAAGTAACCAGAGTAACCGAATCAGGGGATATGGGCACGATGATAAATCCCATGGCCGCTGACGGCCAAGTAGAAGGTTCTATTGTTTATAATTTGGGGGCCTGTCTTTACGAAGATCAGTTTTTTGATAAAGACGGCATACATTTAAACCCCAATTTCCAAGATTATAAAATGCCGACAATTATGGATATGCCGGAGATGGACATTAACACTTTGACGGACAGCTATGATCCGACTGCTCCTTTTGGAGCCAAGGAAACAGGCGAGGGTGCCGTCCAGCCTACTTTCCCGGCTATTGTGAATGCTATCTACGATGCCATTGGTATCAGGTTTACCGAAGTACCCATTACTCCCGAAAAAGTGCTTAAAGCACTGAAAGAGAAAAAAAAGGGTAAGTGAAAACAGTTGTTCCAAGGTAACAACAGTTTAAATAATATGATGATCCTGCAAGCCGGCGAAATAGTTGATAATTGGCGGCAGGGGCATGAAACATGCCCCTGCCGCCAATTATATCTTGAATATTTTATATGATTTATTTCCCGGGAAAACGCAGGATTCGAGCAATTTTTTCCCACTGGTTTTGGACCGGAAAATGTTTTTGCAGATTTTACCTTAAAGGCGTTGTGTTGGAGTTGTTTGTGCTTGTGATTCGTCCAGGATCATGGGAACTTTATACCAGCCATGCTGGTTCATAATTTGAAAAATTCTATACTGATCGTTTAAACATTGATCATGGAAATCTATAAAGGTTTGACGTAGATTTTGATCATTTGCCTCCAGTACCGCCATCATATACCCTTGAGCCATATGTTTAACTCCAGTTAGCACGTCGCCGGCCATGTCTTTGTCTGTAAGTTGTTGGAATTGTGGCATTTGTGAACCTCCTTTATCAAAGCATTAGTTGAATTTAAGAAATCAGGTGGCTTCCGCCAGCCTCCTGTAAAAGTGATGATAGGCGGTTGGCCCGCTCCTGGCACTGGGAACTCATTTGACTGATCGTGTTTTTCAAATTGGGATCTTGAATTTGACTTGCGTAAGTGCTAAGTTTTTTGGAACACAGCGATTCTCCCTGGTATTGATGAAAAAGGGACATAAATTCTGCTTTACCAATGTTTTTGATATTGGTTCCGATACCCGGCATTATTTACCCTCCTTTCCTTTAAACTTCTGTTTTAGCTTTTCCGTTAAATTTTTATCTATTCAATGCATAAGTAGGAAAATAATGTAATTTATTATTTTTAGCCCGTGGTATTTGCACTTTGACAAATTGCCTTGTACGGTGGACACGCTTTAAGGCTTATAGTATAATAATTCTAATTCAAACTAAGGAAGTCTTTGGAGGTTTTTTATGAACGTTTTTACAGTATACGATACAACTTTAAGAGATGGAGCCCAAAGAGAAGGGATCTCCTTTTCCGTAGGCGATAAAATCCAGATTGTCAAACTATTGGATAATCTCGGGGTGGATTATATAGAGGGAGGATGGCCGGGCTCTAATCCAAAAGATATGGAATTTTTTGATCGTTTAAAGGGTGTTTCCCTGAAACATGCCAAGATTACTGCTTTTGGCAGTACCAGGCGTGCCGGAGTGGAAGTGAGCACCGATGCAAATGTGAAGGCCTTGTTAGAGGCAAATACCCCGGCAGTGGCGGTTGTGGGAAAAAGTTGGGATTTTCACGTAACGTGTGCCCTGGGAACGACTCTTGATGAGAACCTGGCCATGATTGCCGACACGGTTGCTTTTTTAAAAAGCAAAAACCTTGAAGTTATTTATGATGCTGAACATTTTTTTGACGGATACATAAGCAATCCTGCTTATGCTTTGGAAACGATCAGGGCTGCCGCAAAGAGTGGCGCGGATGCACTTGTTTTATGCGATACCAATGGGGGGACGATGCCTTTAGATGTCCAGCGTATTATTTTGGAAGTAAAAAAAGAATTTGATGTTCCCTTGGGCATTCATGCTCATAATGATTGTGGAATGGCTACGGCCAATTCCATTATCGCTTTACAAAGTGGGGCAACCCACATCCAGGGTACCATTAACGGTTACGGTGAAAGATGTGGAAATGCTGATCTTTGTGCTATCATTGCCAATATGCATTTCAAGTTAAACATTGACAAATTTAAGCCCGAACAGCTTAAAGAGCTGACCCGGATCTCCAAAGTGGTTGCCGAACTGGCCAACATGATTCCCCAGGATGGCCAGCCCTATGTCGGCCGAAACGCTTTTACGCACAAAGGTGGCATCCACGTGGATGCTGTTGTCAAACACTCGGACACTTATGAACATGCCGCTCCCGAAGAGGTAGGTAACAAAAGACGAATCTTGGTTTCGGAACTTTCCGGGAAAAGCAACATTCTTTTTAAGCTTAAAGAACACAATATACAATTAATGGAAAGCCACCCTGAGGCACTCGATGTTTTAAATATACTTAAAAAAATGGAACATGAAGGCTACCAATTTGAAGGGGCGGACGGTTCTTTTGAACTTTTGATCTGGAAAACCCTTAAAACCTATAAACCTCTGTTTAAACTGGATGCTTTCCGACTTATTTTAGATAAAGAACGACGTGGAAGCGGCCTGTATTATATTGAAGCCACGATAAAGTTGAGAGTGGGAGACAGGATCGTGCATACAGCCGCTGAAGGAAACGGCCCGGTAAATGCCATGGATAACGCCTTGCGCAAAGCCCTGGAGGAAATTTATCCGGAGCTGAAGGCGATCAAGCTTGTAGACTATAAAGTGCGGGTGCTGGACGGTAAAGATGGCACAGGTGCCAAGGTCAGGGTTTTGATTACTTCGCAAAACGGTAATAAAAAATGGGGTACGGTGGGGGTTTCCGAAAATATTATCGAAGCAAGTTGGATAGCTTTGGTTGACAGTATTGAATACGGTTTGCTTTGCCATCAAAATCCTTCCGTGGATGAAATAAAAAGTGCAATAAACGAAATTACCTGGGAAGAAGAATATACTGCTGGATCCGGTTCCGAGTAATTTAAAATGGGTGGAGCGTGGATGTTTTGCAGGAGAACATGAGCATTTTCTACGGGTCGGCTACAGGGATCGGCAGCATGCCGCATGATAATCCGATTCGAGCGCTCAAAATAATCAAGGAAACATTGCCCTTTGGGCCGCACTGGCCGCAATTGCCCGATCGGGGGCGGCAAGAGGGGTTTTTGGGGCAGCACTTAAGTTCGTTGATATCTATGGGCCTGATCGATCCTCAAAAGGGTGAGACGCCCTTTTTTTCTGATCTGGAAAAGGATTGGCCGGAAAAAGCGGCCCGGTTTTATGAAAATTATTTCGCTTGTTTGGATCCAAAAAAAAATGATGATAAGTTTCCTTTTTTGCCCTTTCCCCGGGAAAACGCATCCGGTTTTTATAAATTTTTAAAAGAAAAATGGGAAAGCCTATCTGGTAAACCGTCTTATTTGAAAGGACAGCTGGCCGGACCGCTTTCTTTCGGGTTGCAGATAAATGCCGGCGACGGCAAAGCGGCATTTTATCGTGAAGATCTTCGCGACATTCTTAATAAGGCTTTAGCCTTAATAGCCAGGTTTCAAGTGCGTTCGTTAAAAAAATTTTCTATACCAGTGGTAATCTTTATTGATGAACCTTTGTTGCTCGCCTACGGCCAATCTCCTTATATTTCTCTTTCCCGCGAACATATCTTGCAAAGTTTGGGAGAAATTGTGGAGGCTATAAGGGGGGAGGGGGCCTATGTCGGAGTTCATTGCTGTTCCGGGGGCGATTGGTCCTTATTATTTCAATTACCTGTGCATATAGTTAGCTTCGATGCCTATAATTATTTGGATTCTATGCTTGTTTACAGTGAGGAGCTAAATAGTTTCCTCAAAAAAGGAGGTTGTTTGGCCTGGGGCCTGATCCCTACTTCCGATGCGATTGAAAATGAAAATGCTGTTTCTTTGGAAAAAAAGTTTACTAATAGCATTGAGCGTTTTTCAAGGCATGGTGTTAGTTCCAAGCTGCTTTTAGGGCAATATCTTCTGACCCCCAGTTGTGGGACGGGAACCCTGACTGTATCTCAAAGTGAGAAGGTATATCGCACTACCTTCCAATTGCAAAAGATGTTAGCTTTAACGGATTAGTTTGCTCGACGAAGGAGGCTTGCTTAAGAAAGTGAATTTACACGATTATTTACGGAAGATTATACAAATAGATGGCGTTTCCGGCTATGAAGATAATGTTGCCGCTTTCATTTCTGAAACTTTTTCTCCTTATGTAGATAGCACCCGGACTGATAATTTGGGAAACTTGATTCTCTATAAAAGGGGTAGCAAAAAGGATGCGCCGAGCATCCTTTTTGCTGCCCATATGGACGAAATCGGGCTCATCGTAACCAAAATTGAAGATAATGGTTTTCTAAGGTTTACCTCTTTAGGTGGCTTTGATGTACGTACATTGCCTGGCCAGGAAGTCACTGTTTACGGCCAAAAGCCTGTAAACGGCATTATTGGCTTTAAGCCGTCTTACTTGGATTTGGATGAAGAAAAAGGGCAGAGCGTGGAAATGAAGAACTTGTTCATTGATACCGGCTTTCCACGGGAGCAGGTCGAAAAAAATATCAGGATAGGTTCCATTGCAGCTATTAAAAGGGGTTTTCTTCCTCTTTTAAATAATCGCTGTGCAGGGAAAGCTTTCGATGATCGCGCCGGAATAGCCGTTTTGTGGCAATGCGCCCGGGAACTTGTAAGGATTGAACACGAAGCCCACCTGTACTTTGTGGCTACCGTGCAAGAAGAGGTGGGGACCAGGGGTGCCATTGTTTCAACATACGGCATTTCTCCAGATTTGGGTATTGCTGTAGATGTTTGCCACGGAGATTTTCCCGGAGCGATGGAACATGAAGTTTCTCCCTTGGGGGAAGGTGCCGTTGTTACTGTTGGTCCCAATATCCACCCTCTTATGGCCAAAAGATTATTCGAAACGGCAGAAGAATACAACCTGCCTTGCCAAAGAGATGTATCGCCGGGGCCGACAGGCACTGATGCACGTGCTATCCAGATCAGCCTTGAGGGAATACCCACTGCTTTGGTCTCTGTTCCCCTTCGCTATATGCACACTTCTGTGGAACTGATAGCCCCGGAGGATGTAAAAATTGCCGGAAGGCTTTTAGCTTATTTTGCCGCCGGTTTGAACAGATCTTTTCTGGAGGAATTGTCATGCTTATAACAGAATTATCGCAAATTCCCGGTGTTTCCGGTGATGAATCCAGGGTTCGGGATTTTATCAAAGAAAAACTATCTTCATGGGGGATCGAACACTATACAGATTCCCTTGGGAATTTATTTGCATTGAAAGAAGGCAAAAAAAACGGGTCAGAAAGCGGTTTGATGTTATCCGCCCACATGGACGAGGTGGGTTTGCTGGTGTCTTCTGTAGAAAAAAGCGGGCACCTGCGATTTTATAAAGTTGGAGGCGTGGATGAAAGGGCACTTATTACCAAGCCTGTCTTGGTTGGGCCCAACGATGTAATGGGTGTAATTGGAGCCAAAGCAATCCACCTGCAAAAAAAAGAAGAAAGAAAAAAACCATTGAAAATTGAAAACCTCTGCATTGATATAGGTGCTAAGGACAAAGACGATGCAGAAAGGGTTGTTAAAGTAGGAGACTATGTTTCTTTTTACAGCGAAGCCGGTTTATCCGGAAATATTGTGAAAGGGAAAGCTCTTGATAACCGGGCCGGCTGTGCGGCACTTCTGGAAATTTTACAAAGAGATTATCCCTGTTCTTTTACGGCTGTTTTTACCGTGCAGGAAGAAGTGGGTTTAAGGGGTGCGATTGTGGCAGCTTACAGGATCAAACCCAGGATAGCTCTTGTTCTGGAAACTACTGGTGCCATAGATATTCCGGAGGCTAAAAATCAGGATCATTCTACTTCATTGGGTGCTGGCCCGGCTTTTACTGTGAAGGACCAGTCCATC
Organism: Bacillota bacterium; assembly: GCA_012798755.1. Lineage (GTDB taxonomy): Bacteria > Bacillota > Dethiobacteria > DTU022 > UBA8154 > UBA9862. The sequence continues at coordinate 16,915 of JAAZMP010000069.1, read as the reverse complement.
ATTGCACATCCCAGGGTTTTGGAGCGGCTCATCGAGGTAGCTGAAAGGCAAAAAAGGACATACCAATTTCGCCGTTATGGTGGCAGTTCTACAGATGCTGGAGCGATCAGTTTGGCGGGAAGCGGAACTGCAGCCGGTGTTATATCCACGCCCTGTAGGTATATACATGCTCCTGTTTCCATGCTTTTAAAAGAAGATTGGCAAAATCTTGTGGAGATAACAGATGCTTTTATCAGATCAGTATATGAAAAGGGGTTGGAAATATGATAGAACTGATAAAAAAACTGTGCGAATCATTTGGTCCTTCCGGCCGGGAAAATACAGTGCGTTCTTTGATCATCGAAGAACTTAAAAAAAATGGGGTAGATTTTACCATAGATACCCTTGGCAACCTTATTGTTACTAAAGAGTCCAAAGAGAGCCAAGACGCCAAGAAAATTTTAATTGCCGCACATATGGATGAAATTGGTTTGATGGTTACCTTTATAGATGAAGATGGCTTTTTGCGCTTTACCAACATTGGGGGTCTTTTGAAAAACACTCTGCCCGGTAGAAAAGTGGTCTTTGAAAATGGAACGGTCGGCATAATCGGGCAAGAAAAAATCAAAAATACCAAGGAACTTGTTCTTGACAAACTATACATAGATATTGGTGCCCAAAGCCATGAGGAAGCCAAATCCAAAGTGAAAATAGGCGATATGGCTGTTTTTCTTGCCCCCTTTAGCCGGGAAGGAAACCGCGTTATGGCTAAATCCCTTGATAACCGTATTGGATGTGCTGTAGTTCTGGAGGCCTTAAAAAAACTTTTATCTTTTTCTTTACCCAATACGGTCTATTTTGTTTTTACTGTTCAAGAGGAAGTGGGGCTAAGAGGTGCCAGGCCTGTTGCCTACCGATTAAAACCCGACTTTGGCCTGGCAATTGATGTTACAAGGGTAGGCGATACCCCTGAACCTGAATTCAATACGAACGTTGCCTTGGGCAAAGGGCCGACGGTTAAGATCAAGGATTCATCTGTCATTTGCCATCCCCAAGTTACAAATCTAATGATCAAGGTTGCCGAAAATAAAAATATTCCTTATCAGCCCGAGGTTTTGGAAAGAGGCGGGACCGATGCCGGAGCGATCCATCTTGTTAGAGAAGGCATCCCTTCCGGAGCTCTTTCAATCCCTTGTCGTTATATACATACACCGGCGGAAATGGTTGATCTGGATGATGTAAAAAACAGTGTTTCCTTTCTTTCAGAACTATTAAAAGTAAGTTGGTAAATTTATAAAAAAAATGTCTAAATACTGTTGCATTCAACCCAAAAAGATGGTAATATTATTCTGGGTGGGATAATTACCTGCACCATAGGTACCATTTCGTAAAAATAAAATGTTTTTTTACATGAAACTATATATGTTTTCTGCTTGGAGCCAAATGGAGGACCGGGACAGGGGGTACATATATAAAATGGGCTAATAATGCCTTCCTGCCTCGCAGGAAGGCATTTAATGTTTCAAGGGGAATTTTTTATAAATAGCTAAGGTATTTGGTCTTTATCCCAAAAAGGAGAACGAGATGAAAAAAATAGCTATTATCGGCGCAGGCAATGTGGGAAAAGTGCTGGGGTATTCTCTAAAAAATAAAGGATATCAAATTATTGCTTCATTCTCCCGGACCGAAAAAGCAAGACAAGTAGCTGCCAAATTATTTGATTGCCCTGTTTTCAGTAAACCGGAGGAAGCTGTAGAAAATGCGGATATTGTTTTTCTGACGACCCCGGATCAGGCTATAAAGGAGGTATGCGATTGCATAGCAGTAAATAAAGGTTTTACCAAGAACCAGGTCGTTTTGCATGCCAGTGGGGCTCACAGTTCCGAAATATTACTTTCTGCCCGGAAACAGGGCGCCGGCACTCTTTCACTTCATCCTTTGCAAACCTTTCCTGAACTTGAGGCCGGGTTACGTTCTTTGCCGGGCACTTTTTTTGCGGTAGAGGGAGACGAGGATGTTTTTGGCGTAGCTGCTGAGATGGTACAGGCTTTGGGGGGGCAGATGCTTTCCATTCCTACGGACATGAAGGTTATCTACCATGCTGCGGCATGTGTAGCTTGCAACTACCTCACATCTTTGATGGACATGGCTTTAAAAATGTATGGCTTGATGGAAATTCCCCCGAAAAAAGCTTTTGAATCGCTGTCACCGCTTATTTACAGTACTTTAAATAATATCGGAAAGTTGGGGCCCGAAAAGGCTTTAACCGGGCCCGTATCCCGGGGGGATCTTACTACAATCAACTCTCACTTGGAAGCTTTAACCAAACATGCTCCGGAACTGCTTTCCCTGTACAAACTTTTGGGCAGCTATACTGTTAACCTAGCAATTGACAAAGGAACATTGGATCGGGAACAGGTAGAAAAGCTTAATACTTTACTGGGAGGAAAAGAATAATGAAACGCTTAACTACACTGGATTTAATGGAAATGAAGCGCCGGAACGAGAAAATTACCATGGTTACCGCTTATGATTATCCTACGGCCGAACTGGTTGACGAAGCCGGGGTAGAATTTATCCTTGTAGGGGATTCACTGGGGATGGTTGTCCTTGGGTATGAAGACACCCTAGCCGTTACTTTAGACGATATGATCCATCATGGTAAGGCGGTTACAAGGGGAACCAAAAAAGCTTTTGTTGTAATCGATATGCCTTTTTTGACTTACGAGGTTAATAGTGAAGATGCTCTACGCAATGCAGGAAGGATAATCCAGGAAACGGGAGCACAAGGGGTAAAACTGGAAGGCGGACAGGAAATATTGCAGGCGGTAAAAAGCATAACCGGCGCAGGGATCCCTGTAGTGGGACATTTGGGTTTAACACCCCAATCAGCAGGCCAGCTGGGAGGTTTTAAGGTGCAGGGGAAGGATCCCAAAGATGCCCGAAAAATTTTAGAGGATTCCCTGGCTTTAGAAGAAGCCGGAGCCTTTTCGTTGGTGCTGGAATGTGTCCCCTGGCAGCTGGCCAAGGCAATTACAGAAAGGTTATCTATACCTGTAATTGGCATCGGTGCAGGGAAATACTGTGACGGGCAGGTCTTGGTTTACCACGATGTCATGGGTCTTTATACAGGCAAAAGACCTAAGTTTGCCAAACGCTATTCTGATGCCAGGAAGGAAATGTTTAAGGGTATTACGGATTATATTACCGAGGTTAGGGAAATTTCCTTTCCTGAAGAAAAACATTCTTTTACCATGGATGAAGAAGTTCTGGCCAAAGTTTTGGAAGAACTGTAATTATTTTTTAGGGAGGGGAGGCTTTGCTGCTTGTTACAGAGATAGCTTCTTTGAAAAATATTATTAAGGCAAAAAAGCAAAAAGGCCTTACTATAGGGTTAGTGCCTACTATGGGATTTTTACACGAAGGCCATCTTTCACTGATGAGAGCGGCCGCGGCGGAAAATGATTTTGTAGTTGGCAGCATTTTCGTTAATCCTTTACAATTTGGTATCGGGGAAGACTATGAAGAATACCCCCGGGATTTAGAAAACGATACCAAATTAGCTAAATCTGCCGGATGTGACCTTATCTTTTCTCCCACCGTTAAAGAAATGTATCCTTCGGGATATGCAACTTTTATTCAAGTGGAAAGATTAACAGAGGGCCTTTGCGGTGCTTCCCGCCCCGGCCATTTCGTCGGAGTTACAACAGTAGTTGCCAAGTTGTTCAATCTAGTCCGGCCAAACCGTGCTTATTTTGGCCAAAAGGATGCTCAGCAGGCCTTTGTGCTTATCAAAATGGTTGAGGATCTGAATATGAACTTAGACATTGTTGTCCTCCCTACGGTAAGAGAACCGGATGGTTTGGCCCTAAGTTCCCGCAATAAATATCTTACACCCGGGCAAAGAAAAGAAGCCGCTGTTATTTATAAAAGCCTCAAAGAAGCGGAAAGTCAGATTAAAAAAGGAGAAAGGAAAACAAAGGCCATAAGGGAAAATATTACCAAATCAATCTTGCTGGCTAAACATGCGGAGGTTGATTATGTCGAAATTGTGGACTGCCAAGATCTTAGTCCCATTTCCACGATAAATAAAGGCCGTTGTTTGATTGCTGTTGCTGCCAAGTTTGGAAAAACGAGACTAATTGATAATATCCTTGTGGAGGTGTGAATGATGTATAGAATAATGTGTAAATCTAAAATTCACAGGGCGACTGTCACTGATGCCAATTTAAACTATGTGGGCAGTATCACAATCGATCTTGATCTTATGGAAAAGGCTGATCTTATTCCTTACGAAAGAGTGCAAGTGGTAAATAATAACAATGGCGCCAGGCTGGAAACCTATGTTATTGCCGGGGAACGTGGCAAGGGCGATGTATGCCTCAATGGAGCCGCTGCCCGCCTTGTTGAACCCGGAGATACAGTTATTATCATAAGCTATGCCCAGTATTCCAATGAAGAACTGGTAAGTTTTCAACCCAAAGTAGTCTTTGTCGATGAAAAAAATAACATTACCCGGATCCTTTCGGAAGAAATAGAAGCATTTTAAAAATGTCAGAAAGTAGTTTTTTGGATATCTTTTTGGATATAACAGTTTTTAACAGTGGCACTGTGCAAATAAAAGTATTTACACTGCTTTGAATTTATGCTATAGTTATAACAATAGAAATTAAATAACAAATATTTACATTCGGAAAGTAGAAAATTAACTTTGCAGTGGCCACAGTGCAGCCAGGTGTGTGAAGATGAAGCTGTTGTGTTGTAAAGCTTTCGCCTTTTATGTTATGATTTTTCATGTATCTGCTATCCTCCATATCCTGTTAGTGTTTGCTTCGCATAAATGACGTGCAAAATCTGTTGATAGACTGTGATATTGATGGAGGTTTGTTATTATGTCCATAGGTGTTGAAGAAAAAAACGTTGAGGGAAAGAGGCAGGTTGCCTTAGAACGGGCCCGGGAGCTAAAAGGAAGAATTGCAGACTACCTGGAATATAAAAAAGGGGCCCCTACCGGTTTTAAAGAATGGGAAAGAATCAGGGAAAGGCAAGAAAACATTAAAAAAATCCTTGGTGCTTCTGATACTGAGTGGAAAGATTGGAAGTGGCAGCTGAAAAACCGTGTAAATGAAGTTGAATCTCTTAAAAAGATTTTTGATCTTATGCCAAGAGAAGAAAAAGAAATTTCGTTGGTGGGAAGCAAATTTCGTTGGTCGGTATCCCCATATTATCTAAGCCTGATAGATCCTGAGGATTCCCTTGATCCTGTTCGTCTTCAATCCATTCCTACTATTGAGGAATATGAGGATACCAGCGGGGTGATGGATCCTATGGCTGAAGAATTTACTTCGCCCGCACCTGCTGTTACCAGGCGGTATCCGGATCGCCTCATTATAAATGTTACCAATCAATGCCCCAGCTACTGCCGGCACTGTCAAAGGCGGCGCAATATTGGGGAAGTTGATTCACATACGTCCCGGGAAAATCTAAAAGCGGCTTTAAAATATATTGCTGAAAATGAAGAAATAAGAGATGTGCTCCTTACAGGCGGGGACGCCCTTATGCTATCCGATAAAACACTGGATTGGATTTTGACGGAACTTGATAACATTCCCCACGTAGAAATTAAGCGTTTGGGAACAAGGGCACCCGTAACTCTGCCATATAGAATTACTGATGAACTGTGCGAGATGTTGAGTCGCCACCTGCCTTTATATGTCAATATTCAATTCAACCATCCGCTGGAGGTCACTCCTGATTCCCGGGATGCTTGTTGGGCCCTTGCCCGCTGTGGAATCGCCCTGGGCAACCAAGCTGTGCTTTTAAAAGGCATCAATAACCATCCATTGCTGATGAGAAGCCTAAACCAAGAACTGTTAAAGATCATGGTACGGCCTTACTATATTTTTCATGCCAAAGGAGTCAGAGGTACCAGGCATTTCCGGACAAGGGTGGAAGAAGGAATTGGAATTGTGGAACAGTTAAGGGGCTTTACCTCCGGGTTAGCCATTCCCACCTATATTGTTAATGCCCCTAGAGGATATGGCAAAACACCCATGCTAGCCGAGTATCTCATTTCTATGGGTGCAAACAAACTTTTGATCAGGACGTGGGAAAAGAAAATCCTGGAATATGAAAACGATGAAGACATTTGAAAGCAAAAAGCATTTTATGAATAGTTTTATTACCGGCCATGGGTAGTAGCATTCGCTCATGGTCTCAATATGTAAAAGGTTCTGTTTTTTTGTGTGTAGAAAGGGGATACCTGTGCGGTGAAAGGTAATATCTCTGAAGCTAAATATTATCATGGTTTTAATCTAATTCCTTCTGTTGGGCCGGTAAGAATTAGCAAGTTGATAGATCATTTTGGTTCTGCCGGCCGCGCCTGGAAAGCTAAATTGAACGAAATGACCGAAATAAAAGGTTTTGGCAGTGTTCTGGCAAAGAGGATTGTTCGAGAGCGCGGTAAAATAAATATAGATAAAGAGTGGGACAATGTTTTAAAGAAAGGATACTCTTGTGTTACTGAAAAAAATGAGGATTATCCTTTGCTTTTAAAAGAGATCTACGATCCCCCACCGATTATTTATTATTGCGGAGATATAAAAGTTGCAAACAAATGTTGCCTGGCTATTGTCGGCAGCCGGCGTCATAGCTTTTATGGAAAAGAAATAGCCTATAAATTTGCCTCCAAATTATCTGAGCATGGTCTAACTGTTGTCAGCGGCTTGGCACGAGGAATTGATACATGGGCCCACAAGGGGGTTCTGGATGCGGGAGGCAAAACGGCTGCTGTTTTGGGCTGCGGCTTAGATATTTGTTACCCTCCTGAGAATAAGACTATAAAGAAAAAAATTCAAGATACCGGGGTGATCCTTAGTGAATTTCCTCCCGGTGTTCAACCTTTGCCCCAAAATTTCCCCCGCAGAAATCGTATTATAAGCGGCCTTTCCCTGGGAACAATAGTGGTTGAAGCCGGTAAGAAAAGTGGAGCCTTGATTACAGCGGATTTTGCTTTGGAACATGGGAGAGAGGTTTTTGCAGTTCCCGGAAGTATTGCCAGCCCGTACAGCAAGGGTTGCCATAGACTGCTAAAGGAAGGAGCAAAGCTTGTGGAAAAAGTGGAAGATGTTATCGAAGAAATAACGCTTCCCTTTACTAGCAAGCCATTGTCATTGGAAGGCAACAATAAGACCGGACATATTCCGAAAGGTGAAAGCAGTTATGAAAAACAACTGCAGCTAAAGCCTGAAGAGGGAACACTTTTAAAGTGTATCCCTTATGAACCTCTATCACTGGAAGAAATAGTTTCTTTGAGTAAAATTCCCCTCCCCCTTGCCAATACTTTGTTGCTGGAACTGGAATTAAAAGGAATAATTAAGCAGCTACCGGGCAAATATTTTGTAAGGAACTAAACAAAGGAGATGTTTGGATGTATTTGGTAATAGTTGAGTCTCCGGCGAAAGCTAGGGCTATCGGCAAATTTTTGGGTAAGCAGTATAAAGTCAAGGCTTCTATCGGACATCTGATAGATTTACCTAAAAGCCAGCTGGGGATAGACTTGGAAAATGATTTTGAACCTAAGTATATTACAATCAGGGGAAAGGGGAAAATTCTAAGGGAACTTAAAGAAGCAAACAAAAAAGCTTCACGGGTATTTTTAGCAACTGACCCTGACAGGGAAGGTGAAGCAATAAGTTGGCATTTAAGTAATTCATTGGGTGTTGACGAAAGCCTGCCCTGTAGGGTGGAATTTCATGAAATCACCAAAGAGGCCATTAAAGATGCCTTTTCCAAACCCCGTTTTCTTGACATCAATAGAGTTGAAGCCCAACAGGCAAGACGTATTTTAGACAGAATGGTAGGTTATATGATAAGTCCCCTGTTATGGGAAAAAATACGTAAAGGGCTCAGTGCCGGCAGGGTGCAGTCCGTGGCGACAAGGTTGATTTGTGATCGCGAAAAAGAAATAGAAGCCTTTGTACCGGAAGAATATTGGTCGATAGAAGGTAAATTTAAAGGAACAGAGGATGAAAATTCTTTTACGGCTGCATTCCATGGCAAAGGCGGCAAAAAGATGGATCTTGCTACGGAAGAAGAGGTCAATGCAGTCTTGCAGCAACTTGAGGGCAAGAATTATGAAGTTCTTAAAGTCCAAATTCGTGATAGAAGGCGCCACCCCGCTCCCCCTTTTATAACAAGCACGCTACAGCAGGAAGCCTATAGGAAGCTGGGTTTTACTACAAGGAAAACAATGATCACCGCGCAACAGCTTTATGAAGGAATAGAAGTGGGGAAAAAGAAAGAACCTGTGGGGTTGATTACTTATATGCGTACTGATGCCACATCCATTTCTTCATCAGCCCAAAAGGAGGCAAGAAAATATATTAATAGCGCATTTGGGAAGGAATATTTGCCGGAAAAACCCCGAAAATTCAAAGCCAAAAAAGGGGCGCAGGAGGCACACGAAGCCATACGCCCTACCTCTGTTTTAAGAAACCCGGAAGAAATCAAAACTTTTTTATCCCGGGATCAGTATAGACTTTATAAGTTGATCTGGAACCGTTTCTTGGCCAGTCAGATGAAATCGGCTTTGCTGGAACAAGTAAGGGTAGACATTGGAGCAGAAGAATTTATTTTTAAAGCGAGCGGCTCCACCATTAAATTTCCAGGGTTCACAGTTATTTACACTGAAGGGGAAGATAAGGAAAAAGAAAAGGATAACCGGCTTCCCACGCTTACAAAGGGCCAAAAACTGGAACTTTTGTCTTTAAGTCCGGGCCAACATTTTACCCAGCCCCCGCCACGTTTTACTGAGGCTTCTTTGGTCAAAACTATGGAGAGCAGGGGGATAGGAAGGCCAAGCACATACTCACCTACGATTGAAACCATACTGGGCAGGGGCTATGTACTAAGGCAAAACAGGGTTTTTAAACCGACTGAACTCGGATTTATTGTTGTTGATATATTGAAAAATTTTTTCCCGGAAATAATCGATGCGAATTTTACAGCACGTTTGGAGGATCAATTAGATAAAGTCGAATCCGGCGAGGCTTCCCGCCTGGAGGTCCTAAATGAATTTTATTCTTCATTTAACAAACGTTTGATAGTGGCCAAGGAGGAAATGAAAAAAGTCGAAATTCAGGATGAGGTAACGGATGAGATTTGTCCAAAATGTGGCAAAAACCTGGTTAAGAAACATGGCCGATTTGGCGAATTTCTTGCCTGCCCCGGCTTTCCCGAATGCCGCCATACAGCACAAATTAAAATCTCAACAGGTGTAAAGTGCCCCCTTTGTGAAGGGGATATAATTGAACGCAGAAGCAGGAAGGGAAGAAGGTTCTATGGTTGCAGCAACTATCCTCGTTGCACATTTGTTTCCTGGGATAAACCATTGAACAAGAAATGTCCGGAATGTGGTTATTTCCTGGTGGAAAAAAGTTACCGCGGTTCTACCAGGGGATTGTACTGTGGCAACAAAGAGTGCGGCTACCGCGAAAAAAAACCGGCCGAAAGCGAAAGCAAGAGTAAAAGATAGCAATAGGCTATTGATATTGCATAAACTGCCATGTTTCCTGAAAAATTTATAAATACAATACCCAAGGCGACTTCTGCTATATAAAGGGGTAGGGGGTGCTTTTATCAAAGAAGGTGTGGTTGTAATCGGTGCGGGGCTGGCCGGATCGGAGGCAGCCTGGCAAATAGCTGAAAGAGGAATAAAAGTATCGCTGTATGAGATGCGGCCTAATAAAATGACTCCTGCCCACCATACCGGTTATTTTGCCGAACTAGTCTGCAGCAATTCGTTACGGGCTCATTCCCTAAACAATGCCGTCGGTTTGCTTAAAGAAGAAATGATTCGGCTGGATTCCCTGGTGATGAGGTGCGCTTTGAGTACTTCAATTCCGGCTGGAGGCGCTCTAGCTGTCGATAGGGAAGAATTTTCCCGGGAAATCACTGCTGCCCTACAGAGCCACCCTTTGGTTGATGTTTTCTTAGAAGAAGTTACTGCTATACCAGCGAAAAGGCCGGTAATTATTGCTACGGGGCCGCTTACTTCTCCCGCACTGGCGCTTGCCTTGGAAGATTTTACGGGCTTGGGAAGACTCTATTTCTACGATGCCGCCGCTCCCATTGTTGTTTACGAATCGGTGGATTTGGAAAAAGCTTTTTTTGCTTCCCGGTATGATAAAGGCGGCAAAGACTATCTGAATTGCCCAATGAAGGAAGAAGAATATACATTGTTCTGGCAGCACCTTTGTGATGGTGAGGTTGCCGAAATGAAAGAATTCGAAAAAGATGCGTATTTCGAGGGCTGCATGCCGATAGAGGTGCTGGCCAAAAGGGGGAAAGATACTTTAAGATTTGGGCCGTTAAAACCAGTGGGTTTATCCCTGCCCTCCGGGGAACAGCCTTTTGCTGTTGTGCAGCTAAGACGCGATAACAGGGAAGGAACACTTTATAACATGGTTGGCTTCCAAACACAGCTCAAATGGGCAGAACAAAAACGTATTTTCCGCTTAATTCCTGGTTTGGAAAGGGCTGAATTTGTCCGTTATGGGGTAATGCATCGCAATACATTTGTTAACTCTCCCCTTCTTTTGCAACCCACCATGGCAATGGCAGATTACCCCGGTATTTTTTTCGCAGGCCAGATTACAGGTGTAGAAGGTTATGTGGAGTCAGCCGCAACAGGAATAATCGCCGGCATAAATGCTTGCTGTTTTGTTCATAATAACGATTCCCTTGTTTTCCCACCGGAAACAGCTTTGGGAGCATTAGCGCAGTATATTACCTCTGCAGAACCCGGTAGCTTTCAACCTATGAACATTAATTTTGGACTTTTTCCCCCCTTGCCCCGCCGGGTGGAAAGGAAAAAGAAAAAAGAACAGTTATCGAGGAGAAGTCTTAAAAAATTGTCGGACTTTCGAAGAAAAATCCACGATTTGCTTGCATAATTTGTTTGATTATGCTAATATTGAAATAAAGGTCAAGATTATGGATAATTATTTAAAAAAATTCCTGCAGTCGTTGGAAATAGAAAAAAACAGCGCCACATTGACTGTTAGGGGGTATAAAAAAGACATTCACCAGTTCCTAGATTTTTTGGGAAATGTTGACTTGGAACTATCGGACCTAAATTATCTAACCCTGCGCCAATATCTGGCTTTGCTCAAGGAACAAAATTATGCCCGCAGTTCTATAGCCAGGAAAATGTCTGCAATTAGAAGCTTCCTAAGGTTTTTAAAAAGAGAAGGCATCCTTCACGGTAACACCTGGGAAATCATTTCAACTCCAAAAAAGGAGAAAAAGCTTCCCAAGTTTCTTTATTTAGATGAGATCTTGGAACTTTTGGAAGTTCCGTTTAGGGGATCTGTTTTGGGACTGAGGGACAGAGCCATTTTGGAAATTCTTTACGGTACAGGCATAAGGGTGAGTGAATTGACTGCCTTAACTGCATCCATGGTGGATCTGGAGGAAGGATATGCCAGGATCAAAGGTAAAGGGGCCAAGGAAAGGATTGTTCCCGTTGGAGTGTATGCTCTGCAAGCCTTGGCCGTATATCTAAAAAAAAGCCGCCCTGTGCTAGAGGCACGCCGGAGAAGAAGCGAAAACGGCAGCGAAAACGGTGAGGCACTATTCCTAAACAGGTTTGGTCAACCTCTATCTGACAGAGGCGTGAGGCGTTTGGTACAAAAGCATGGGGCCAAAATAGGCAAAAGCGACTTGAGCCCGCATACTTTGCGTCATTCTTTTGCCAGCCACCTTTTAAACGCCGGTGCCGGCATAAGAACGGTACAGGAAATTTTGGGGCATGTTTCTATATCGACTACGCAAATTTACACGCACATAACCAATGAAGAGCTGAAGAAAATATATTTAAAGGCACATCCACGAGCATAAATAAATTGAAAAATATTTTTGTTTCAATGTGTTTTGCAAGGAGAAATAAAATTGTTTAAATCCACTACCATTTTAGCTGTTAAAAGGGACAGCAAAGTTGCTATAGCTGGGGATGGGCAGGTGACTTTTCACGGCAACCTTATTATAAAACAGCAGGCCAGAAAAGTTCGGAAATTGTATAATGAAAAAGTCATCGCTGGTTTTGCCGGCTCGGTAGCGGATGCCCTTACCCTTTTTGAAAAGTTTGAAAAACAGCTCGAAAATTACCATGGAAATCTTCGCCGGGCCGCTGTGGAACTGGCCAAAGAATGGAGAACTGATCGCTATTTAAGAAGGCTGGAAGCATTGCTAATCGTAGCTGCCGAAGAGGGACTACTTCTTATTTCGGGAACCGGTGAGGTTATTGAACCTGATGATGGAATAGCTGCTATCGGTTCGGGCGGAGGTTATGCATTGGCCGCCGCCAGGGCAATGGTAAAGAACACGGGGCTATCTGCAAAAGATATAGTTCGCGATGCCCTCTTAATTGCTTCTGAAATTTGTGTTTTTACAAATGATAACATCATCGTAGAAGAAATATAAACGGTGCTTTGTTTTTTGAAGGAGCACCCCTGTTTTGCGGAGTTGTTTTGGAGGTGTTTCCCTACAAAATGATCAATTCTGAAGTCAATTTGACACCTAAAAAAATTGTTAATGAACTGGATAAATATATTATTGGCCAAAATGAGGCCAAAAAATGCGTGGCAGTAGCCCTGCGCAATAGATACAGGCGAAGAAAATTGCAAGGAAAGATTAAAGAAGAAATCATCCCCAAAAATATCGTGATGATTGGCCCTACAGGTGTGGGGAAGACAGAGATTGCACGCAGGCTGGCGCGTTTAGTAAATGCTCCCTTTATTAAAATAGAAGCTACAAAATTTACGGAAGTTGGATATGTTGGCAGGGATGTGGATTCCATTGTTAGGGATTTAATCGAAATGGCAGTAAGGATTGTAAAAACAGAAAAAATGAAAGATGTGGAAAACAGGGCTTCTCAGCTGGCCGAAGAAAGACTGTTAAATTTATTAGCCCCTTTATCTAAAAAAAGAGAAATCACGGGCAATCCGTTGGGCTTGTTGTTCCAAGCCCCAAAAGGAATGGCTTCTCTTCCCCAGGATGAGAGTCCGGAAAACCCTGACGAAAACGAAAAAAATATCCTGGAAAAACGAGAAATTATTTTGCAGAAGATAAAACGTGGGGAACTGGAAGAAGAGATGGTCGAAATGGAAGTGGAAGAACGTTCCCCGCAGATGATGGGGCTCTTTTCCGGAATGGGCATGGAGGAAATGGGCATAAATTTTCAAGATATTTTCGGTGGTATCCTGCCGACAAAAAAGAAAAAGAAAAAGCTGCCCCTGAAACAAGCGCGGAGAATTTTAAAGCAGGAAGAGGGTGAAAAACTCATCGATATGGATGAAGTTATCGGTGAAGCAATTGATAGAGCTGAACAGTCAGGTATAGTTTTTTTGGACGAAATAGACAAAATTGCCGGCAAAGAATCTTCACATGCCGGGCCCGATGTCTCCAGGGAAGGTGTCCAAAGAGACATTTTACCGATAGTTGAAGGTTCGACGGTAATGACCAAATACGGCCCCGTAAAAACAGATTACATGTTGTTTATAGCAGCGGGAGCCTTTCATTTCACAAAACCATCAGATCTCATACCGGAATTGCAAGGCCGATTTCCGATAAGAGTCGAACTGCAGAGCCTGTCTAATGATGACTTTAAAAAAATTTTAACTGAACCTGAAAATGCCCTGATCAAACAATACTCTGCTCTACTATCCACAGAGGAGGTGACGATCGAATTTACCGACGACGGTATTGAACAAATTGCGGATATTGCCTGTACCTTGAATGATGATTTAGAAAACATTGGAGCCAGGCGCTTGCATACAATCATGGAAAAACTACTGGAGGATATTTCTTACGAGGCTCCGGATTTGAAAGGAAAAAAATTCGTAATAAATAATAAATACGTTAAGAATAAATTAAAGAATATTGTAAAAGATAAGGATTTGAGTAGATATATTTTATAATTTCAAATGAAAAACCCCTGGTAGGTTAATTAAATGGAAAGAGGTGGTAAGTTTGATTGCTTCTCCTTTACTAGAAAAGACACGCCGTATTAACAAAATTCTTCAAAAAACGGCCGGACAAAGAGTTGATTTTACCGAGGTTTCTGAGGTTTTGAAAAATGTTATCCATGCAAATGTTTACTTGGTTGACCTGGAAGGCAAGATTTTAGGCTACGCCCTGGTTGATGAATTTGAATGTGAAATAATGGTCACTCAAGTTCTGCAAACCGGTGAATTTCCGGAACGTTACAACAGCTTCCTGCTGCGTGACGATGAAACAAGGGTGAATTTGCCGCAGAAAAGCAACCTTTGCGTTTTTGTGCACGAAGAAAATTGCCTTTTTTCCAACAAGATTATTACGGTAGTACCGATTTTAGGCGGGGGCAAAAGGCTTGGGACACTGCTTTTAGCCCGTTTTGCAGAGACCTTTTCTGCTGAGGATCTTATTTTGGCGGAAACCGGTGCCACTGTTGTCGGCATGGAAATTTTGCGGGCACGGGCGGAAAAAATCGAAGAAGAAGCCCGAAACAAAGCTGTTGTTCAGTTAGCGATAGGAACCCTGTCCTATTCTGAGCTGGAAGCGGTGGAGCATATTTTTGAAGAACTTGATGGTGAAGAAGGTCTCCTCGTGGCCAGCAAGATTGCCGATCAGCTTGGTATAACGAGATCTGTAATCGTAAATGCTTTGCGCAAGTTTGAAAGTGCCGGCGTAATTGAATCCCGCTCCTTAGGTATGAAGGGTACCTATATTAAAGTTCTAAACCCCTATTTGTTGGAACAACTCAACAAAAAGAAGAAAACGTTTCATAGGTAAAAAGGGAACGTATAGGGAACGTATAGGGAACGTATAATGATTTAAATATTGTATAACCTGAAAATAGCAGCCTGCAGGCTGCTATTTTTGTTAGGTTTGCAAGCGTCCCCGCGATACAGGCGAAAGAGCTAAAAAGAGAAACATTTTTGTTGTTTAAGCGGGCATATTTAAAGAAATTCCTGTCTAGTATATATTAGAAGCAGGTGAAAATATGTTTTTAAACAAAAGAAGGAAAGTGTTAAACAAAAAAAGATGCTCCTGGGGTAAATTTCTTCTGTTCTTTTCCGGTGTTTTGGCCGGGGCCCTTTTAATTATAAGTTTTGCCGTTATCATGATTTTAAAAAACAGCGATGGAATTAATGTGTATGTTAGCGAGCAAAGAATGTTGGGAATAGTAAATAAACAGTTGAATCAGCGGGTTCAGGAGGAATTTCCGGAATTTGTTCAAGGAATCAAGGAGGAGATCCCTTCCTTGGTAGAAAAACATATGCATAATTTTATCACTATAGGTAACATAGAAATAGGGGGCCATAGCGTAAACTTACCCCCACAATTTATTGATGAATTAGAAAGAAATATACGAAGTGATGTTAATTACTATGTTCTGAAGGTTTTGGAGGAATTGGAAAAGGAACAATTTGTACAGGAGATAAGCTGTATAATAGTTGATGATGTGCTGGAAACCCTTCTCGCCGATTTAAATGGCCAAGTTATCGAAATTCCTTTCACGAAACATTATTCCGTTCCAATTATAGTTTGGCTTTACTAGCCCTTAGGTTTACAGAATAAAATGTACTTTTTCCGTGGTTGTTATTTGCCATAAACTATGCTATACTACGTAATGGTCTAATCACACACGCCGAAAAAGTTATGAAAAGGTGCTCACTTCCGAGTTTTTCACGATGATGAATCGGCGGAGGCTAACCAAAAGGAGGCGCTGTAAAGAAATATGGCAGTAGTTACTATGAAGCAGTTGTTGGAGGCAGGAGTTCATTTCGGACACCAGACAAGGCGTTGGAATCCCAAAATGCGGAATTATATTTTTACAGAACGTAATGGGATTTACATTATCGATCTGCAAAAAACTGTACGGCTAATGGATGTGGCCTATAATTTTGTTAAAGATCTTGTTATGCAAGGTGAAAAAATACTTTTTGTAGGAACAAAAAAACAGGCACAGGAATCCATTCAAGAAGAGGCTGAACGTTGTGAAATGCCCTATGTTAACCAACGTTGGTTAGGCGGTATGCTAACAAATTTTAATACTATCCGCAAAAGCATTAACAGGTTAATGGAACTGGAAAAAATGGAAGAAGAAGGCCTTTTTGATGTTCTACCCAAGAAGGAAGTAATCAAGCTGTTGCATGAAAAAAATAAGTCGCTCAAATTTTTGGGTGGCATAAGAGATATGAAAGAACTTCCCGGCGCGGTTTTTATCGTTGATTCGCGGAAGGAAAAAATTGCTGTTGCCGAGGCCCGCAAACTGGAAATACCTCTTGTATCTATTGTTGATACTAACTGCGATCCCGATGAAATTGATTATATAATCCCGGGCAATGATGATGCCATAAGGGCCGTCAGGTTGATAACTTCTAAAATGGCTGATGCTGTGTTGGAGGGCAAACAAGGTCTGCAACTTGCACAACAGAAAGCAGCAGAAGAAGACGAAAAAGAAAGTAAAGAAGCAGCGGATCAAGATTTAATAGAAGTGGCAGACGTATCCGGCGAAGAACCTATCGAAGATATTCAAGAGTGAATTTGTTTGAACAAAACTCTAACATACAATTACAATAAGGTAAACGAGTAAAACCAGAAGGATTACAGGTCTGGCAAGTCTGATATTAAGGAGATGAAATAACGATGATAACCGCTGAAATGGTCAAAGAACTCCGTTCTTTAACCGGTGCCGGCATGATGGAATGCAAGAAAGCATTGCTGGAAACAGAAGGTGATAAAGAGAAAGCCATAAGTCTGCTCAGGGAAAGAGGTTTGTCCAGCGCAGCCAAAAGAGCAGGAAAAATTGCTGCCCAAGGGCTCGTAGATGCCTATATTCACCTTGGGGGAAAAATCGGGGTCATGGTCGAAGTAAACTGCGAAACCGATT
>JAAZMP010000068.1 GCA_012798755.1 Bacillota bacterium | reverse complement strand
TTTTTGGCAGCAGTTGTTTTAGAAGAACCCAAATGGTTTGATCGGGCAATGGCCGCGTTAAAAATGCTGCAGAAACACTGTTATTTAAAAGGAAAAGGAATGGCTCACTATTTGGCCGAAGAGGGCATGAAGGCCGGGCTTTGGGGCTTGTTGGAGGATCAAGTTGCCATGGGCAGGGCGCTTTCAACGGCCTACCAGCATACCGGTGATTTGGGTTGGCTGGAGCTTTCGTGTGAACTGGCAGGACACTGCCTGGAAACTTTAAGCGCAGGTGGAGGTGCGCTAAACGACAGACCATTGACTGAACAAGGGCTGGGTAGGCTTTCCCAACCTTTTTATGATTTGAGGAATAATAGTCTTTGCGCCAGCTGGTTTGTGGAATTGGCTTCTTTAACGGGAGAAGATTCATATCTGGAAAAAGGTGCTGATATCATCCATGCTTTCATGGACGAATACCGGGAACATGGCCTTTTTAGCACTTCTTTGGCACTTGCTGCCCTGGGTGTAAGAGAGCGCGGTGCTGTGATTGATGTTGTTGGAAGGGGCGATGATCCGCAGTTGCTGTCTTTGCATAGTACAGCTCTTTCCGCTTTTGTCCCTCCGAAGGTTGTAAGATTATACAGCCCTGAGTCAGCATTGGAACAAGGCCATGAACAGTATGCTGCTGTAGAGCAGCCTCTTGCTTTTGCCTGTATGGGGAGGCACTGTTTTGAACCGGCTGCCCGTCCAGAAGAACTGCAGCAAGTGATTGACAAGATGATCAAGGAACGACGTGCTCATGTTCTATTCACCGTTAAGGAATCCAGCCGTGTGTAGTTTTTCCCCTGTGCAATATTGAAAAATATAGCAACTTCGGGTATAATTTCACGAGCGACATTTAAAAATCGCAACAGATCAGGGAATGTCATGGGGATAGCAAAGTCCATCCTTGTGAGGGAAAAAATAATTGCTGCCAGTAGTAGTTATGGCTATTTTTTGTTTTGGCAGGCAGGGCTTTTCAACCCTGCTTTATTTTTTTTATTGACAGTCTGAATTGGGTATGGTATAAGAGTGTTAGGTGAAATGTTAGGTGTACTTAACTTTTACGGAGTTGATTTAGATGAGTCCTTTACCATTGAGTGCAGCAATGCAAGATTACCTGGAAGTGATTTTAGATCTTTCACGACAAAAAGGGACGGTGCGGGTAACCGATATTGCCAAGCGGTTAGATTTAACTAAAGCCAGCGTTTCCCAGGCTCTAAACCAGTTAAGGGAACAGGAATTTATTTTCCAGGAACATTATGGGCCTGTTGAATTGACGGCTTTGGGAAAAAAATATGCATTAATCGTCAGATATCGGCACGAAGTTTTACGGAGTTTTCTTGTTAAAGTCCTAGGTATTGATCAGCAGGCCGCGGAAAAAGATGCCTGTCTCATGGAACATGTTATAAGTAGTGAGACTACAGAACGCCTCGTTGACTTTTTAATTGAAAACGGCTACTGCCCCGATGGTTTTGGTTATATCGAGGATGAAATAGCTTTGTTAACACCAAAAAGCCTATAAAGTACAACGGACATTAAACATTATAATTAGCTAGCGTCTTTACTGTAAATGTTAGGGTTTCCTAACTTTTACAGTAAAGACTGTGCTGCGAGGTGATTGTCTTGAGGATAGTATCTTTGGTAGAAATGAAAACCGGACAGGCAGGTATAGTTAAAACCATCAATGGCGGACCGGGAATGGTGGCCCGGCTACAGGCTTTGGGGCTTCATCCCGGAAAAAAAGTGACGAAATTAAATTCCATTTTTCCAAAAGGCCCAGTGGTGGTGGAAGCCGGCCGTTCCCGGATTGCTTTGGGCTATGGCCGTGCCTGCCGGGTTTTCGTGGAAATAAATCAATAGCTTTGGCGGAGGAGGTTAGGTTAGCGTTTATGTTGCCTAAAATAGTCTTGGTCGGCAACCCCAATGTGGGGAAAAGTGTTCTATTTTCTCAGCTTACCGGGACCAGGGTGGTTATTTCCAATTATCCCGGTACCACGGTCGAGTTTACCTCCGGCCGGCTCAAAATTGGCCGGGAGGTTTTTGAATTAGTTGATGCGCCGGGGACTTATAGTCTGGAACCAACCTGCCGGGCGGAGGAGGTTGCTGCCAGCCTGGTAAATACAGCTGATATTGTCGTGAATGTAGTTGATGCTACAAATCTGGAGCGGAATCTTTATCTGACAAGTCAACTTTTGGAAAAGAAAGTACCCATGGTAGTTGTTTTAAATATGATCGATGAGGCAGCGCAGAAGGGGATTGAGATAAGCACCTCCCGTTTAAAGAAACTCCTTGGTGTGCCTGTTGTTTCCACGGTTGCGCTTAGTGGGGAGGGTTTGAAAAAGCTCGTAGTTACCTTGCCCCATGCTGTTGTTGGCGGCAACGAAATTTTATCGCCGGATGAACGCTGGGCTTGGGTCGGCAATGTCGTAGGAAAGGTCCAGCAAATCATCCACCGTCATCAAACCTGGCTGGAGGCTTTGGAGCTGGCAAGCTTGAAACCGCTTACGGGCATCCCCCTGGCGGCGGCTGTTCTTTTCCTTTCCTTTAAAATAATCATTGGCCTGGGTGAGATGTTACACGAAGGGCTGGAGGAGTATGTTTTTGAACCATTTTATTTGCCAATAGTTGATTTTCTTAGCTTGCGATTAGGGCAGGAAGGTTTTTGGCATGATTTGCTCATAGGTACACTTGTTCAGGGGGAAATCCATTTAGAAGAGTCTATGGGAGTTCTCACGACAGGTGTTTTTGTTGTTTTTGGGATAGTGTTGCCTTTTCTGGTAATGTTTTACCTGGTCCTGGGGTTTCTGGAGGATTGCGGCTACCTGCCTCGCCTGGCAGTGATTACAGACCGGATGATGCATCGTTTAGGGTTGCATGGGTTCGCTGTTATTCCCATGATTTTAGGGTTTGGGTGCAACGTCCCGGCTGTAATGGCGGCCCGTAACCTGGAAAGTCGCCGGGAAAGATTTCTAGCCTGTACGTTGCTTTCCATAACTGTACCCTGTGCAGCCCAGATGTCCATGGTTTTTGGGTTGGTCGGGCGCTATGGAGGGGTCTATCTTGCAGTGATTTTCGCTACTCTTTTTTTCATCTGGATTACGCTCGGTTTGCTTCTGGATCGCATCTTGCCTGGATACACACCTTCACTGATTATGGAGATACCCCCTTATCGGTGGCCCCACCTCAAAAGCCAGGGGCAAAAATTAGTGATGCGGCTGAGTCATTTTTTGGCTGAGGCCGTGCCTTTTATTTTTGGGGGGATTCTTCTGATCAATTTACTATATATTTTAGGAACGACTGATTTTTTGGCCGTTTTTTTCGCGCCGGTTATTAAAGGGCTTTTAGGATTGCCGCGGGAGGCTGTTTCCACCCTTCTTGTGGGTTTCCTGCGTAAGGATGTTGCTGTAGCCATGTTGATTCCCCTGGATCTTTCCGCACGTCAATTTGTTGTTGGCGCGATTGTACTCGTGACGTATTTCCCCTGTGCGGCTACTTTTGTTATCTTGACCAAGGAACTGGGACTTAAAGGTATGGCTGCTGCTGCAGCTATCATGGTGCTTACGTCTTTATCTGCGGGGACGTTCCTGAATTTATTTTTGGATACAGTTTTTTCTCCGGGGAGTCTGGCTATATTATTGATAGGTTTGGCTATTGTATTTGTAACTTTAGGAGGCGGTACCTCTGACAGACGGGAAAATGCGGCAGAGATCAAATTGCTGGCCGGGAAAAAAAGCGATTTTTAAAAAAAGCTTGGCAAATGCTTGACAACAGTAGGTAAAAGGGATAATATAGTTATGGGCATATGCCCATAACATAAAAAGGGAGTTATTATGTCGAGGCCAAAGAAATGTCGAAGGGTAGGGTTTATCCCTGAAAACCAGTATTTTTATCCCCGGCAGCATTGCCTTGAAGAAGTGCTCGTTTTTATCGAGGAGATCGAAGCTGTCAGGTTGGCGGATCTGGAGGGGCTGGAGCAGGCTGCCGCTGCCGAAAAAATGAATATTTCCAGGGGAACTTTTCAAAGGATTGTTTACAGTGCCAGGAAAAAAATTGCAGAGGCCTTGGTTTACGGCAAGGCTATCCGTATTGAAGGCGGCAATTATATATTTACAGGTAGAAAACATGGCCGCAGGTTTAGGGGCGGCAGGGGTTAAATGTTTATCAGTTTTGTTTTGAAAAATGCATGCTTCCCGGAAAAATGAAGGAAATGAGAAAAAAAACCAGAAAAGAATTACGACAAGGATCGCAGAAAGATCATGGAAGGCCCACATCTATTTGTGGGAATACGACGAAATGCGACAGTTAAAGACTGGAAAGAGGTGAAAAGATACTATGAGAAGATGGACAGTAGGTGGTTTCGGTTTTGGCAGGGGTTTTGGCAGAGGTTTTGGCTATGGAGCCAGGGGAGCCGGCTGGGGCCCCGGGCTGGGAGCAGGCTGGGGAAGAGGTAACCCTTACCCCTTTTGCAGATTCAATCCCGCCCTGCCTTCCAGGAGATCTATGGCGGCTGCGGCGGCGGCTGCGGCAGCCGGCTATCCGGTAGCTGGGTATCCGATGGCCGGGTATACAGGAGATGCGGATAGTTTTGCTTATAATGAGGCAGAATATCTTAAAAATACTGCAGAGTACCTCCGGGAACAACTCGATGCCATTAACCAACAGATAAGTGCCATGGAACCCAAAGGCAAGGAAGAATAAATGAGAGTCGGGCTTTGAAAAAGTATCGAAAAAAATTCATAGCATTTCCGGGAAGCATGTGTTAATATTAGTAAAACAGTGGGCTTAAGGATGAACAGCTGGCGGGTTTTAACCGGTGGCAACCTAATTCTCCCGGAGGAGGGAACTTAAATGTTATATTCCGATAAAGTAATTGAGCACTTTCTCAATCCTAAAAATGCTGGATATATTCCTGGCGCGGATGGGGTGGGGACGATGGGAGACTCCTCGTGCGGGGACTACCTGCGAATTTATATCAGTGTGAAAGATAACCGTATTTCTGACATCAAATATGAGATTATCGGTTGTCCGGCAGCGATAGCCACCAGCAGCATTCTTACAGAGCTTGTAAAGGGGAAAACCCTTGATGAAGCCTTAAAGATTACCGATTTGGATGTTATCAAGGCCATTGGCGGTTTGCCCGATCCAAAGGTACACTGCTCCAATCTTGGGGCAGGGGCGCTGCATGGGGCCATTTTGGATTATAAAAACCGTCTCAGGGAAAAAAAGCAATAAGCAAAACAAAAAATGAAATGCAAAAACGAAAAATTATTTCAGGAAAGGGGATCGCATAGTCATGAGCTCAAAAGAAACGCCTGCCAAAGGTGGCGAAAAAGAAGGCATAGAAAAAATTAGCCGCCCGGGTGTTAAGCATGTTATTGCTGTGATGAGCGGAAAAGGTGGCGTTGGTAAATCCTCGGTAACTGCTCTTCTCGCTGCAGGCGCACGCAAGGAGGGTTTTCAGGTAGGGGTTTTGGATGCCGATATTACCGGGCCGAGCATACCAAAAATGTTTGGTTTAAAGTCTTTTACCAAGGGCAGGGGGATTTTTCCTGCGGAAAGTAAACTTGGTGTTAAGGTTATGTCCTTGAACTTACTGCTTTCAAGTGAAGATGATCCGGTCATCTGGAGGGGGCCGCTTATTGGCAGGGCCGTAACACAGTTCTGGCAAGATGTGGAATGGGGGGAACTGGATTATCTTTTTATTGATCTCCCGCCCGGAACAGCAGATGCCCCGCTGACTGTTATGCAAATCATTCCTTTAGATGGACTGGTAATTGTTAGTTCCCCTCAGGATTTGGCGGTCATGGTTGTTAAGAAAGCCTTAAAAATGGCCGATTCGATGGACATACCGGTTTTGGGAATGGTGGAAAACATGAGCTATTTTATCTGCCCCCATTGCCAGGAGAAAGTGGAAATATTTGGTCCCACCCAGGGCGAAGAAGTAGCTACGGTTACAGAAGTACCTTTCTTGGCTAGCATTCCCTTGGATCAACGTTTGGCGGAACACTGTGATAGTGGAACTGTAGAAGATTACAGCAGCGATTTGTTTAAAAAGTTGCTGGCTTTAACCCGTTTAAAAGCTTAGGATGACATGTACAGGAGGTATATAAATAATGAAAATAGCTATCAGTTCCAGTGGAAAGGAAACCGGATCTTTACTCGATCCCCGTTTTGGTCGGTGCGCTTTTTTTGCTATTTATGACAGCGAGACAAAAAAATGGAATTATTTGCTCAATCCCGGTGCCTTAGAAGGCAGCGGTGCAGGGATAAAAGCTGCACAATTTATACTCGAACAGAATGTCGATGTAATTCTTACGGGAAATCTTGGGCCCAATGTTTCTCATGTTCTTAGCACTTCTGGGGTAAAGATCTATACCTTGCCGGAGGTTCCCCTGGAGGAAGCACTTAAACAATACGAGGAAGGCAAAGGCAATCTTATAACGGAACCCACTGTAAGCCCACCTGTCGGGCTGGGTTCATCCGCTGATGCAACAGGAGATAGTGTTCCTACGGTTGCATCGGGGAAGTTTGCTGTAGCAACAGAAGGAACGGATGTAGCTCAGCATTTTGGCCGTTGCCAGGCCTACACTTTGGTAGATGTGGAAAACGACAAAGTTGTAAACAAGACTGTAATACCCAGCCCTGGCCACCAACCAGGTTTTTTACCCCGTTTTCTGGCTGAAAAAGGGGTAAAATGTGTTATTGCCGGTGGAATGGGCCCCCGTGCCCAAGCTCTTTTCAGCGAGCAGGGAATTAATACTGTTGTTGGCGTTATCGGACCGGTGGAAGAGGCTATCGAAAACTTCCTTTCCGGTACCCTTGCCGGGGGCCCCAGCCTTTGTGGACATGTCCAGGGCGATGGCGGGCATGTGCATGGCGATCACGGTTGTGGCGGCCACTAAGGTAAGATAAAGGATATCATCTTTTAACATAGCTCTACATTGGAGAGATTGAAATGAAGATAGCAGTAGCCAGTGGTAAGGGTGGCACGGGGAAAACTACAGTAGCTGTTAATCTGGCTTTGGTGCAGGATGGCGACAAATTGCAGTTTTTGGACTGTGATGTGGAAGAACCCAATGCCCATATCTTCTTGAAACCGGATTTTGCCAATGAAGAAACGGTCAGCATTCCGGTTCCGGAAGTAGATGAAGAAAAATGTAGCTTTTGCGGCCGGTGTGCGGAAGTATGTGCTTTCAACGCCCTTATCGTTTTGAAGGAAAATGTTATGCTTTTTTCCGAACTTTGTCATGGTTGCGGGAGCTGCGCTTATTTTTGTCCCGAAAAGGCTATTACGGAAGTCCCCCGTGGAATCGGAACTTTAGAAAAAGGCACGGCATACGGTTTTGATTTTATTCACGGGAACTTAAACCCCGGTGAAGCAATGTCACCACCTTTGATTGATGCTGTTAAAAACAAAATAAATTCCCGCAAATTTGTGTTGATCGATGCTCCGCCGGGGACTTCTTGCCCAGCGGTTACGGCGGTTAAAGGAAGCGATTTTTGTCTGCTTGTTACCGAACCGACTCCTTTTGGTCTGAATGATTTGGATCTTGCTGTGCAGATGCTGAAAAAACTGGGTATCCCTTCCGGTGTGCTTATTAATCGTGCTGATATAGGAGACGATCGTGTTGAGGAATATTGCCGTCGTGAGAATGTGCCCGTACTCATGCATATTCCCTTTGATCGGAAGTTGGCTGAGCTTTATGCCCGGGGAGAGTCCATAGTGTTGCATTCTGATCGGTGGCGCAGCATGTTTGAGGATCTATGGGAACATATATCCGAGCTTGTTGATTCAGGAAAGTTTAAAGTTGAGCAGAAAGGAGAGGAGGCCAGATGAAAGAGATTACCCTTATCAGCGGCAAAGGAGGAACGGGCAAAACATCGATTGCCGGTTCGTTTGCGGCCCTCTCTTCTAATGCTGTTTTTACAGATTGTGACGTGGATGCTGCCAATTTGAGCCTTATTTTGCGTCCGGATGTTCAGGAAACACATGATTTCAAGGCATCCCGGGAGGCTTTCATCAGGGAAGATGACTGTAACCAATGCGGCCTTTGTCGCGATCTGTGCCGTTTTGGAGCTATTTCGGAAAATTTTAAAGTTGATCCGCTTTCTTGTGAAGGGTGTGGTTTTTGTTACTATGCCTGCCCGGAAGAAGCTATAGATTTTGAAGAGGTAGTCTCCGGAGAATGGTCTATATCCAAAACTCCTCATGGACCTTTGGTTCACGCCCGTTTGGGGGTGGCTGAAGAAAATTCCGGTAGACTGGTTACCCTGGTCAGAAATAAGGCCAGGGAAATGGCCCACGCTGAAAACCTTGACTGTATTATTACCGATGGCCCGCCGGGCATTGGCTGTCCTGTGATAGCAGCCCTGGCCGGTGCATCGACGGCACTTATCGTAACCGAACCTTCGTTATCCGGTGTCCACGATTTAGAACGCGTGCTGGCTGTTTGCCGACACTTTGAAATTCCTGCCTCTATTTGTGTGAATCGTTGTGATTTAGATGAAGAAAATATGAAAAAAATTGAAGAATACTGCCGGCGTGAAGAAGTGCCTCTTATAGGAAGGGTCCCTTTTGATAAAGCTGTCACGGAGGCCATGGTTGAGGGGCTGCCGGTGGTAGAATACAGTGACGGCCCGGTTTCTAAAGAAATAAAGAAAATTTGGGAAGAGCTAACAAAATAATACGGAAAAGCAAAAGCAGGGTTTTTTGTTAACACCCTGCTTTGAAATTTTTAGGTTTTTAGAAAAGATATCCCTATGGCGGTGAAGCACTGCCGGAAGGGATATTAATTTATTCATGTTTTTAAATTGCTTTCCTTTAGCAATTTTTTTGTTGTGCACAATTTTGTGCTTGCTTTTTTTACCTTTAAGGGGTATTATGGAAAAAATCATATTTTTTGATCCTGCAGGTAAATAATGGAAGACAAGGTAATTTTTCTTTGGCAGCGTTTTTCTATGTTATAATATACATATTGTTTCTTTCGTCTATTTTTTTACAAGGAGGGTTGCTTTGTGCATACCGAAGACCTGGTGGAAATTCGTATTCACGGCCGGGGTGGACAGGGTGCTGTGTTTGCTGCTACATTAGCTGCGGAAATAGCTTTCCGCATGGGCTATTATCCCCAAGCTTTTCCTTTTTTTGGAGCAGAAAGAAGGGGTGCCCCGGTAGCAGCTTTTTTACGTTACAGCAGGTCTTTCCTCATGCCCCGGTGTCGCATTTATGAGCCTTTCTGTGTTGTCGTGTTTGATGCAGCACTTCCTAAAGATGCAGTAGTAGATGGGCTTAAAAAGGAAGGCGTGCTTTTAATAAATGCCTCAGAAGATCTTTTGGCCTCATGGCCAAAGATTGCCGGTAGAAGGAAACTATACATAATTGATGCAACCCATATTGCTGCTGAGTACGGGTTGCTTTCTTCCGGAATGCCTCTTGTAAGCAGCATTATGTTGGGGGCTTTGGTCAATATTTTGCAGCTTTCACCATTGCAAACTTTGGAGGAAACCTTAAAAGGGAGAATCCCCAAATTTGAAAGAGAAAATTTAGAGGGAGCCCGGAGGGGGTACAAAGAAGTTAAGGAGGTAGTAGTAGATGCGAACTCTCGATAAAGACGGGTACGCTCTGCCCCCTGTATACCAGGAAACTGTTCCTACCACTGAGAACAAAACAGGGCTTTGGAGATTTTTGACTCCAATACGTAGGGAAAAAATATCCCCTTGCCGGAAATCATGCCCCTTGGAAAACAACATACCCCGCTGGATAAATGAAGTCAAGGAAGGAAACTGGGGTAAGGCCTGGTCTGTTATGAAAAAATACAATCCCTTTCCGGCTATTACAGGCCATGTTTGTTATCGGTTTTGCGAAGATGAATGCAGCAGGGGTTTTTTAGATGAAGCGGTTCATATAGGCGAAATGGAAAAAAAAATCGGTCTTTGGCGTCATAGGAATTACAAATTTTCTGAAACTAAACCCGGCAATGCAGAAGCAAATGAGGGGAAAAAACCCGAAGTGGCTATTGCGGGCTCCGGGCCTGCCGGGTTAAGCTGTGCTTACTATCTCAATGTTTTGGGCGCAAAGGTTACTATCTTAGAAAAAATGTCGCAGGCGGGGGGGCTCTTGGCTACAGGAATTCCGGAATACCGTTTGCCAAGGGATATTTTACAAAAGGAACTGGATATTTTGCAATCAGAAGGCATTATCATTAAAACAGGGTTGAAGGTAGGCAAAGATATTACTTTAAATGATCTGCGAAAAAACTACGCCGCTGTTCTGCTGGCCGTAGGGGCGCAAGAAAGCAAATTGCCGCAGATAGCCGGAGATGCTGTTTCCGAAGTTGCCGGGGCGGTAGAATTTTTACGTGATATCCATTTAAATAAAATCAAAAAAGTCCAGGGCCAGATTGTTGTAATAGGAGGCGGTAACGCTGCCGTTGATGCCGCCTGTATGGCAAAATTGCAAGGAGCAGATAAGGTAACTCTGCTTTACCGTCGCACCCGGGAAGAGATGCCTGCACATTCCGATGAGGTGAATGCTGCCCGGGAAGCCGGTGTAGATTTTGTTTTCTGTGCTGTTTTGCAAGAAATCATAGGAGGGGAAAAAATCCAAAAGATTCGTGCTTGTCGCGCAGCTCCTTCCCGGCGCGGGGAAAGGCTGCAGATTTTAGCGGAGACAGCTTTTGATCTGGATTGTGATTTTTTGATCATGGCGGTGGGGCAGGAGAGCGGCTTGTCCAGGTTTTCTTCCCTCTCTTTTTCCGCAGACGGAATTGCAGAAAACGGTGCAGCCGTTTTTGCTGCCGGCGATGCTTTAAGTGGCCCTGCTACAGTGGCTGATGCTATCTTCAGCGGTCGGAAGGCGGCTCTTCTTCTTGCCGGCATTCTATGGCCGGAAAAAAATATCAGTAATTTGAGCGTTGCTTCCTCTCTTAATGGTAATGAGCCCATTGTGGAACTTGAGCATCTAAATCCTCGTCTTTTTTTGCGACAAGGTCGCTTCAATACAGCCGAGGACGAAGCTGGGCGTTGTTTTGGTTGCGGAATTTGCAATAATTGTGGTGTTTGTTGGGCTTTCTGCCCCGATCTGGCCGTGGGCGGCAGTGATTTTGAAATTCTTTTGGATTATTGTAAAGGTTGTGGAATATGCGTCAGAGAATGCCCGACAGGTGTTTTGGAGATGGAGGAGGTGAGCTCCGGTGGGGCGTAAACTTATGAACGGCAACCAGGCCGCGGCTTTAGCTGTTAAGTATTCCCGGGTTCAGGTGGTTTGTGCTTATCCCATAACCCCCCAGACCTCTTTAGTGGAAAATATTGCGCAGATGTGGGCCGGGGGAGAATTTCCCGGCGAATATGTAAGCGTGGAATCAGAATATTCGGCGCTATCTTATTTAATCGGGGCCTCTTACTCGGGGGCCAGGACCTTTACTGCAACCTCCTGCCAAGGCTTGGCTTATATGCATGAGCTGTTGCACTGGGCTGCCGGGGCCCGTTTGCCCATTGTGCTTGTAAATGTTAACAGGGCCTTGGGTGCACCCTGGAGTTTGGAACCGGATCAGTTGGACAGTCTTTCCCAGCGCGATACGGGGTGGATACAATTTTACTGTGCTGATGTACAGGAAATTATGGATACATTGATCTTTTCTTTTCGGCTGGTGGAGCAAACTCGGATTCCTTGTATGGTGGTTTATGATGGGTTTGTGCTTTCCCATACATATGAGGTTGTAGAACCTCCTTTACAAGAACAAGTTGATCATTTCCTGCTTTCGCCTCCCAGCCGGGCTGCTTTCCACACAGATAAGCCGCAGACTATTCAGGCAGTTACTGACTCACGTTACCTGTCTCGTGTTTTACAGGAACGCCATTTATCCATGCTCAAAATTCCCGGCATTGTAAAAGAATTAGATCATAAATTTCAAGAAATTTTTGCACGGAGCTATCCCCTGGCGGAAGGTACGAATTTGGAAACCGCCGATACGGTAATTGTTGCCGCCGGATCACTGGCCCAGACAGTAAAAAGCTTTCTTAACACCGTTGAAGACAGGAAGGAAAAATTAGGGCTTTTGCGTCTCAGGCTTTTTCGTCCTCTCCCCAAAGATGAGATTGCATCTCTTTTAAGCGGGGACAATATCAAAAAAATAGTGGTTATCGATCGTAATGTTTCCGCAGGAGTTGGCGGTATTTTTGCCCAGGAACTGCGAGCGTTGTTGCAAGGTATACCCTACCGGGGGAAAATTTTTGAGTTTAATTTAGCCGGGGGGATAGATTTAACACCGGCAATGATGGAAAAAGTACTGCAAGCGATCTCCGAAGATCCTGGTTCTGAAGGAAAAATTATCTGGGGGGTGGATCTACAATGATAAATACCTTAGTAGGCGACTTTTCGCGAGAGGAATTTATGTTAAGCGGTCATAACGCTTGTTCCGGCTGCGGGCCGGCTATAGCAATGCGCTTTATTATGAAAGTTGCTGCTTCCGGGGCGGTTGTTGTTATTCCAGCCTCCTGCTGGAGTATTATTTCCGGGGTTGTTCCTTTGCGATCCCTTAAAACGGTGGTACTGCACTGTCCTTTTCCGGCGGCGGCAGCGACAGGCGGGGGCATTAAAAAAGGGCTGGAAGCCGTAGGGGATTCCCGTACCCAAGTGATTGTTTTGGCCGGAGACGGCGGGACTTTTGATATAGGCTTGCAAGGAATTTCCGGTGCTGCCGAGCGCAACGAGGACATCATTTTTATCTGCTATGACAACGAAGCATATATGAACACCGGTACACAAAAAAGTTCTGCTACTCCCTATGGTTCTTATTCAGCAACGACACCTGCTCCGAAAGTAAAAAGCGATCCCAAAAAAGACATTATGGAAATTGTTGCCGCCCACCGTGTTCCTTATGCGGCCACGGCAACTATAGCATTTCCCGGAGATCTTAGCCAAAAAATTCAACGCGCTTTGGAAACTAAAGGATTCCGCTTCATACATATCTTGACTCCCTGCCCGGAAGGGTGGGGCAGTCCTGCCGATATAACGGTAAAACTCTCCCGTCTTGCAGTTTTAACCCGTCTTTTTCCCCTTTACGAAATTAAAAATGGTGCAGAGTATAAACTTAATTTTCTTCCGGAAGATTATTTGCCGGTAAATGAATATTTAAAACCACAAAAACGGTTTGCCTCCTTGGATAAATTGCAGATAGAACACATTCAGGAAAGTGTTGAAAACCACTGGAAGGAACTATGCTGCAAAACCGGAACCAGGAAATAGCAAAATCCAGGGATGTTTCCTTATATGGGCTGGAACCTGCTTCCCCAAAGCTGTAGGTTTTCGAAATTTTTAGCACTCACTGGATTCTTGTTAGGGTTACCTTTCTTTGCCCGAATCTAAATATTCCTGCAGCGAAAACACCCCGGGATCTTCTCCTAGTATGAGCTCTTCCAGTATTTTTCCTGCGGCTAAAGCGGTATCTAGGGATGTGAAGCAGGGGATATTGTGTTCTACAGCTGCCCGGCGGATGCGAAAACCATCTGTTTCGGGCATTTTTCCTTTTGTCAAGGTGTTGATGACCAGATCTATTGCGCCGGATTGAATGATATCCACGACATGGGGAGAACCTTCCCGGATTTTGTTGACACGTTTTACTTTTATGCCGGATTCCTCCAAAAACAGTGCTGTTCCCATGGTGGCGAGGATATTGAAATTCATTTTGAAAAACGTTTGTATCAAAGGAAGGGCTTCTTTTTTATCTTTATCTGCAATTGTAACCAGCACGTTACCGTTGGCCGGCAGATCAAAACCGGAGGCCACCAGCGCTTTGTAAAGAGCCCGGGGGAGGTGCCTGTTGATGCCCATAACTTCACCTGTTGATTTCATCTCCGGGCCAAGTGAAGTTTCCAGTTTAAAGAGCTTAGCAAAGGAAAAAGCGGGTGCTTTGATGCTGACAAATGGCTGTGAAGCTGCAAGGCCACCCCGGTATCCCAGATTTTGCAGTGTTTTGCCCAGGGAAACTTTGGTGGCCAGGTTGATCATGGGGATGCCGGTAACTTTACTTAGGAAAGGTACGGTGCGGCTGGAACGGGGATTGACCTCCAGGACGTAAAGAATATTTTCATGGTAGACATATTGTATATTGATGCTTCCTTTGATGTTAAGTGCCAGTGCCAATTTTGTAGTATAATCAATGAACTTTTCCTGCAGCCCGGGAGAGATATGAGCCGGTGGATAAACGGCAATGCTGTCCCCGGAGTGAACCCCGGCTTTTTCGATATGCTCCATGATTCCGGGGATGAGACATTCGCTGCCGTCGGCAACAGCATCGGCTTCGAGTTCTATGCCTTTTATATACTTGTCAACGAGTACCGGATGGTTTGGGGAAACTTTCACGGCAGTGGCCATGTATTCGCGCAAGTCTTTAATATTATAGACTATTTCCATTGCCCGCCCGCCGAGAACATACGAAGGTCGAACCAGAACGGGGTAACCTATTTCTTGCGCAATTTTTTCAGCATGTTCTACAGTAAAGGCTGTTCCCCCGGGTGGGCGCGGGATATTAAGCTTTTCCAAAAGATCATCGAAATGACGCCGGTTTTCTGCAGCATCGATGTTTTCGATTTTAGTACCGATAATATCAAAGCCTGCCCGGACCAGGGGTCCGGCCAAATTGATGGCTGTTTGGCCCCCGAATTGTACCACAACTCCAAGCGGTTGTTCCAGTTCCATAATGTTAAGAACATCTTCCAAGGTGAGAGGCTCGAAATATAGGCGATCGGAGGTATCAAAATCCGTGCTCACTGTTTCCGGGTTGTTGTTTATGATAATGGATTCTATTCCTTCTTCCTTAAGTGCCCAGGCAGCATGTACAGAACAATAGTCAAATTCAATGCCCTGGCCAATGCGAATCGGTCCTGCCCCAAGGACAGCGGCCCTCATTTTGTTGGAGGAAGGTTCTGCTTCATTTTCCTGATCATAGGTTGAATAAAAACATGGATTTTCCGCAGGAAATTCTGCCGCACAGGCATCGACCATCTTATAAACCGGTTTGATTGTATGTTTTTCCCGCAGGGAGCGCACTTCCTTTTCTTTTAATCCGATTAACTTGCCAATGGCATGATCACCAAAGCCATAATATTTGGCAGAAAAAAGTAATTCTTTGTTTAGGCCTTGCCAGCCTCGTGTTTTAAGTTCTTCTTCCAGGAAGATGATTTTTTCAATTTGGCGAAGGAAATAAATGTCTATTTTGGTAAGGTAGTTGATCTCCGTTACGGATAGTCCCCGGCGTAGCGCTTCGGCTATGGCGAAGAGGCGGCGATCTGTTGGGGATGATAGTTCTGTTCTCAGTGCACCTGTAGAGAGTTTTTCCAGTTCCGGCAATTCAAGATGTAATATATCTATTTCCAGGGAGCGGACAGCTTTAAGCAGTGCTTCTTGAAAGGAACGGCCCAGGGCCATAACTTCTCCGGTGGATTTCATTTGTATTCCCAGTTTGCGATCAGCAGTTGCAAATTTGTCAAAGGGCCATCTCGGCAGTTTTACGGCGCAGTAGTCCAGGGAAGGTTCAAAGGAAGCCCGCCTGTTACCTGCCAAAACGTTTTCAATCTCATCCAGTCTGAATCCTATGGATATTTTGCTGGCTACTTTGGCAATGGGGTAGCCGGTGGCTTTGGAGGCCAGGGCACTGGAACGGCTTACCCTGGGGTTGACTTCAATGACATAATAGTTAAAACTAGAGGTATCCAGGGCAAATTGTACGTTGCAGCCTCCTTCAATGCCCAAGGCGCGAACAATTTTATAAGAGGAAGCACGCAGCATTTGGTACTCTCGTCCGGTAAGGGTAAGAGTCGGAGCGACAACGATGCTGTCACCGGTGTGGATTCCCATGGGGTCCATATTTTCCATGCTGCAGACAGTGATACAGTTATCGGCACTGTCCCTTATTACTTCGAATTCAATTTCTTTCCATCCGGCGACATTTTTTTCAATAAGCAGTTGTTGAATAAGGCTTTGTTTTAAGCCGCGCCGGGCAATTTCTCTGAGTTCGCCGGCGTTGTTGGCGATGCCGCCCCCTGTTCCGCCCAAGGTATAGGCCGGCCTGACGATTACGGGGAAGCCTATTTCTTCAGTAAGTTTTAACGCCTCTTCTATGGTTGAGACGATTCCGCTGGGCGGTACAGGTTCACCGATTTCTTGCAGCATTTTTTTGAATTTTTCCCTATCCTCCGCTTTTTCGATTGTTTCTAAAGGTGTTCCTAACAAGCGTATGCCCAGCTTTTCCAAGGTTCCCCGATGTGCAACCTCCCTGGCAATATTTAAACCCACCTGCCCTCCCAAGGTTGGCAGAAGACCGTCGGGTTTTTCCCTTTTTAAAATACGGG
>JAAZMP010000067.1 GCA_012798755.1 Bacillota bacterium | reverse complement strand
TTTAAGGTGATGGATATCGTTTTGATGGGCCGGGCCGCATATACGGGGTTTTTTTCCACCCCCACTAAAAGAGACAGAGAAATTGCGGAAGAATCCCTGGATAAAATTGGCATGCTTCATTTCAAAGACAGGCCTTACACGCAGCTCAGCGGAGGAGAGACCCAGCTGGTTTTGGTGGCCCGGGCTCTGGCTCAACAAACGCCTATTTTGATTATGGATGAACCTACCGCCCACCTTGATTTTCGCCATGAACTATACTTTTTGGAAACAATAGCCAGGCTTGTCCAAGAAACCGACATAACTGTCGTTATGGCTACACATTTTCCCAACCATTCCTTTTATTTTGAAAACAGCAATATAAGATCCAGGGTTGCCCTGATGAATCATAAAAAAATTACTGCCCAGGGCACACCCTTGGAAGTTTTAACAGCGGAAAATATGGCCAAAACTTTTAATATCCAGTCCAAAGTGCTTTCTTATCAATGGGAAAAGGGATACCTAAGACAAATAGTTCCCTTGAAAACATGTTAAATTAAAACAAGGAGGGGTGAAAGTGCCCAAGATCAGAAGCACCGCAATCGTTCTGTTAGTTGTATTAATGCTATTTGCAGCGACTTCCTGCGGCGGGAATGTTGTTGAAAAACCGCAGCTTTCCGATGATGTCAAGACCATTTCCGTTATAGACAGCTTCGGCCGAAAAGTGCAGGTACCCCAAAATGTGGAAAGGATAGCTGCTCTTTACTCCTTTGCCGGCTATGCAGTCTGCCTTTTGGGCGATGGGAACAACCTGGTAGCCGTGCCGGGAGGGCTGCAGCGTGATGTGCTGTTGGCTGATATGTTTCCAAAAATAATGGATGCCGCCGTCCCCAGATCGGGGGGGACAATAAATGCAGAGGAATTATTAAGGATAAAACCTGATCTAGTTATCATCAGGGGGGAGACAGCAGTAGATGAAAAAGAAAAGGAAAAGCTTGATAACACGGGGCTGCCCTACATAATTGTAGAATTTGCCAACATAAAAGAACAGCAAGAGTCCATTTCCATTATTGGGGAAGCACTGGGAAAAACGGAAAAGGCCAGAGCCTACAACGAATACTATGATGATACCCTTAAAAAAGTTGATGAAGTTGTTAAAAATATAGCACCGGAAGACAGAGTAAGGGTTTATCATTCTGAAAATCAAGCAACCCGGACAACCCATAAGAATTCCCTGTCCGCGGATTTGGCTAGGGCGGCCGGAATAAACAATGTTTCCGTGGGGGAAGAACTGGCTTTGCAGGACAACAATTATTTTGCAACTATTGAGCAAATCCTGCTCTGGGATCCTGAGATAATAATTGCTAACGAAACAACAGCAGTTGATTTAATCACTAATCACCCGCATTGGTCGGGCATTCGCGCTGTGCAAGACGGCAAAGTTTATAAGCTTCCCCAGGGCATCTCGCGTTGGGGGCATCCCGGTTCAGTGGAAACGCCCCTTGCTGTATTGTGGACCGCAATGACCGCCTACCCAGACAAATTAGATCATGTCGATATGAAAAAAGAGATCGCGTTTTATTATAAAACCTTTTTCAATATTGAACTGGAAGAAGAAATGATTGAAACCATACTCCATGGCGAAGATCTCAGGGAACCCAAATAGCAACACAGGGGAGAAACACAAGGGGACGTACCTGTTGTGTTGTTGCAATGTTACTGCCATCACTATGATTGGACAGAATAACAAACCTGCTCCTGTTATTCAACAACATTTCAAAATATCCCAACAACACAACAGGTACGTCCCCTTGTGTTTCCCAAAAAAGCATAGTTTTATAAAACACCACCCTTATTGTCATCCTGAGCGATAGTGAAAAATCTCAGTTTTAAGCTGACGGGGCTTGGAACTTTTTCAGTGGTTTCGGACGGTTCTTCTGTGTTGTTTGGGATGCGCTAAAAAAGGGTGAAGCTTACCCATTTGGTTGCGCCTGTTCTAGGGCCCCAATCAAAGTCAGCGCCGAAAAGTTCGCCTATGGCCCGCAGCGGCAGCACAGTACGGCCGTCTTCTATAAACGGCGCTTCATCACAAACTACCTGATCTATTTCATTGTCCTCCAAAACAAAGATATTCCTGGAACCGATCGTGATAGTCACCAGCTTGTTTTCATAAGGTATGACAACCTTTTCCACTGCGCCTGTTTTGGGCTCCCAGTTGATATCTTCTTCGGCCACGCCAAAAGTTTGGGCGATGAAACGTACCGGCACGAAAGTGCGACCGTTCGAGATAAAAGGAGGAGCCATGTCCATACTCGTTTCCTTGCCGTCAATCTGGCAAAGGGTAGAGTCAATATACAGCGTTACATGGCGCGCCGGCAGGTTTGCAAAGTCAATTTTCACAATTTCCAGGATGCCGAAATCAGTAATCACACGCACCTCATACGCCTGCTCGTGGAGTGCTTCCACCACGAAAAAAGCTTCGGTATCCCCTTCTTTAAAATCTTCCTGCCTAACCATAGTCAGACCTTCGGGAAGCAACGCCGTGTAACTCGTTTCATTTTCATCCAACACTGCCGTGGGTTCACGGTCTTCATCCAAATAAGTCAGTGTAACCGTTGCCCTGCGTCCGTCAATTTCCACATCTGCATCCAGGTAACAGGGATCCCCGCTGATTGCAATAGTCAGACTGTCCATAAATTCGCTATCCTCGTGAACAACGGTAATCTCCGGCTTGCCGGAAATCCCGCTGCCGGCAATGAACCATATTTCTTCGCCGTAATAAAAATCCCCCAGGTAGCGTTTATCCAGGCTTAATTTTAAATCATCCGGCCCCAGTTTAATGCTTACGTCCTGGTCGTCATGCAGCGTAACGGTGATCTTTGCCGCTTCCGCAACTTTTTCACCGCGATCGAGCGCACTTCTGATTTCGGATAGGGAGCGCTCCCGGGCACGAATATTTTTTTTGTCTGTTTCCAGAATCAGTTTGCTTGCTTCGCCAAACTTTTCGGAGCGCACTTCACAGATTTCGGAAATACCTGTACCGGCAATGAAAGCTTCGATCTGATAAATGCCCTCCTGTGGGAAATCATACCTTAAATAAAACCCTTCTTTGTCTGCGTTCATTAATCTGGTGGTATTTATTTCCCTGCGATCAGGAGTAACCAGGATAATTTCCATCACATCTTCCGGTTTTTGTTTGAGATAACCCAGTGTCTTTTCTTCGATCACATTTCCATAGCGATCCAGATAATTGATGCGCAGCTTCTGCTCGTGGCCCGCTACGACATTTAAACTGGTTTTTTCGAGCTTTATTTCAAAGGGCGCACCGGCCACGATTACTTTCGCAGCAACATTGCTTTCTTTACCCAGGGCCACGGCACGGTATTCATAGTTGCCGGTCACATCCCGGCTTACCACCCGGGTGGCTGTGCCATACCGGTTGGTATCTGCACGCCCCACGGTGCGCCAGATCCCTTTATTCCTGCGTTCCTGGAATTCAACTTCTACACCTTCCAGTTCTATGTCCTTACCCCAAAGATAGGCGGCAAGTTCAAAGCGTTCACCGGCCCTGGATTCATATTTGTCAAAATCAAGGAAAATTTCTTCCAACTCTTGCTGCAAAAAGTTGACTTTTTGTTTGCCATTGCGGAGCAGATTGAGCATCCTGTCATCGCGGGCCGCACGGAATACTACCTCCCTAGAGTCATCGGAGGTTAAGTTTATATAAATGCATCCATCGTCAAAAGTATAGATCGTTTCAAATCTCCTGCCGCGGTTGTCCTCCCATTTAAGGTCAAAAATATTTACTCCGCTGCTTAAGGTTCCACCAGAAACCTCAGCCGACACATCAACCCAACCGCTGTCCCAAGCCCTGGCCTTCAAACATGCTGTTACACTGCTTCTGTTTGTTTCAATATAGAGCCTTTGCTTTCCATCAGTGTCGTAAGGCGGGACACCTCTCATACGCCCGGTCCCTTCAGCCAGAAAAGTGATGGACAGCTCAGCATCCCTGCCTGCCAGCTGCCTTTCCAGGGTCACAAAAGAAGAAGCAGCGCTATAGGGGCCGGCAACATCCAAAGCTGCCCGCAACGAACAATCATAAAGGTCTTCCCAGGTTTTTATATCCAGGTCCTCGGCATCTGCCACCCGTGAACGGTGCTGCACGGCATAAAGGTTATACACCCCGGTAGTGTTTAACCTGAACAAATCCAGGCTTACCCTACATCTAACGTTATCGCCGGGACCATAGATGCCGAAAATAACCGGTTCTCTAAATTCATGGCCCCGGTCATCTAAAAATCTGCCCCCGGGGGTTTCCATAAATATGTAGACGTACTCTTTCCTGGAAAGTTCTACCTCCACCGTCAGTTCCCGTTCTTCTCCATAGTAGATAGCATTTCGTTCCAAATGTATCTCTTTGGGTTTCGCCGCTGCAGCGGCCGGAGCTGAAAAACAGGCAAAAAATATTATCGTCAGCATCAAGGCCGAAAACAGCAGATAATTTCTTTTATTGATTGACAAGTTCCACCCTCCTATTGCTGCCGCACAAATTTGGCGGCAACAGTTTTATCATATCGCCAAAAGATTATAACCGGGTTTGCTTTTGGGAAATATAATCACCCCATTTTACCAACCTTGCAACCTTTTACCTGCAGCTTTATTATAGCATATTTTGAAGCTTGGCCTGTAGGTGGGAAAAAAAATTAGTTGATTTTTTTGTTCCCGATTCAAGCTAACACTATGGCTGTTTTCCTCTGCAAACAACACAGGGACAACACAGGGGGGACGGTCCTTTTGTGTACCCAGGAAGTGCTCCCCACTTTTCCTTGTTGTTATATTGCAAAATGTTCTTCTATCCTTCTGTGTTGTTGTTATGCTGGGTACACAAAAGAACCGTCCCCCCTGTGTACTTATTTTTTTCTTCTCTTTCTTCTTTTTTCTTTGGCTTCTTTGGAGGGAATAATTAAAGCGAGGGATTCTTTGACGTAGCCTGCACTGAGGCCGAAGAGAGCCCAAAAAACAGGGGCATTGGATAAAACACTGTCGTTGCCCAAGCCTTGAACGAGGTAGGCCACCCAACCGGTAAAAATAGCAAGTGCTATAATGTCGCTGTCTTTTTCAGTGCCTCTCCGCCGGAAAACTACAAGGTAATTTTTTAAATGAATGGCTAATATATAGAGATAGACCAGAAGGCCAAGGCCTCCTACGCCAACAGCGATCTGGATATAGGTGTTGTGTGGCTTATCGATGAGGGTGACAGAACGGTAAGAGCGGTGGTTTCTTTCCGGATCCCAGTGGGGAAAATTATAGACAAAAGTATCGAGCCCATCACCGATTAAAATGTTTTTCTTGGCCATCTCCAAGGATTTTTTCCAAATATAGCCGCGGCCACTGGCGATATCATCCCAGGAGCCGCGCCGAATCTCAATTTCTTTTTGGCCGGAATCAGGGGCCACGACCTCCATAACGGAAGCCGGTAGCGCTACAGTTTCTTTCTCCTTGCTTTCGACAGGCATTAGTATATCCAGATTTCTTTTGTAAACACTGGCAGCCTTCTTTAAGATCGCCCCGTTGGAATAGCTTTCCGAAACGCTGAAAACAAGCACTAAAACAGCCACCATGACCAGGAGCTTTTTGTAATACTTTTTAAAATCTTTCCGGGTCAGGATAAAAAAGAACAGGAACGCTGCCACAGCGGCAATAAAACCACTGGCACTCGTGGGCGCAAAAAAACCGGCCAGGCCAATGATCGTTGCCGCCAACCAAAAAACAGCCTTGCCCGTTGTCCGCGAATAAAGATATTTTACAAAAATGATAGGAAAAATCATGGCCATATAGCCGCCAAGATAGTTAGGATTATAGGTTGTCCCATAGGCCTTATGCGCAAACTTAAACTTAATATCCGTAACGTAGGGCAACATTTCTCCAGGCACCATCAGGCGCGTGAAAAAATCAGTCTGGATGACATCAAAACCAAAAAACTGGCTTATAGCAATACCGGACTGCAACAAACCCGCAGCTAAAGCTGCGTAAAGGATTATTTTCCGGTCTTTTTCAAAACGTATCAAATTGGCGGCGACCAAAAAAATAACTAAATAGGCCAGGTAAGCAAACGACCCCTCGGCGCGGTCATAGTAACCCCAAAAAGCAATATTGATATAGGGGCTAAGCAGCCCGGACAGTATCACTAAAAAAGCAAAAAAAGCAGTAGGATAATCGACGTAGCTATTGGTAAATGAACCTTTTTCATATTCGTAGTAATACAGCAATAAAGCTGCTATGGCTATGGCTACGGTAACCATAACCAAAATTTCCAGCCGGAACTGGGCAAAAACTTCCGTCACCGATTCTGATGATGCCAGGCGATGCCATGTTTCCACGGGAGATACAAAATTGATAATCCTTAGACGCAAAGCCAAAGGAACAAAAGCAACTGCTACTATGTATAGAAGGATCATGAAAAACCTCAGGGAAAAAATCCCCAGCTCCTTCTCGTCTTTTCTGCTACTACTCATCATCCTCACTCCAAACCGCCAGCACCTTCTCATGCAGTAAATCAACCGAAAGCTTTTCAATTTCATCCAGCAATTTTTTGCGTTTTAGGTACTTTTTATAATTCCCCTCAGCTTTTTCCAAGTCATCTGCAAAATAATACGAAAGCCCCAGATATTTATAGCCTACCAAAAAATCTTCATCCTCTTTCAACAGTTTTTTGAAGGTTTTAATAGAGCCTTTGAAATCGCCGCTTATAAGTGCATTTTTGCCAGATAGAAAAAGCAACTTTTCATCATCGGGGAAATCTTTAAGGCCGCTTGCCAAATGTTTTTTAGCCTCGGCGTAATAGCCGTTTTCCATCAACATTTCCGCAAGGAATTTGACCATATCCCTGGATGTTGCCCCCATGGCAAGCCCGCTGATGAAATGTTCATAAGCCTGCCGATGGTTGTCAAGGTAATATTCTGCAAAAGCAAGCAGCGCATAAGTCTCGTCATTAAGCCTGTTTAAAGAAAGCGAATCTTCAAGGAGCTCCCGTGCACCGGCAAATTCGCCCTGGGATAATAGTTCCTGCGCCTCGGCATTTAGCTCCAGGCTGAAGGCAATGTTTTCGTTTAACTTCTGTTGCGTACCGGCACGAACACTATAAAAAGCCACAGTTCCTGCCAAACAGACCAGAAGTAAAATTATCAAACCGTTCTTATATAATTTCAAAAGCCGGCCTCCCCGAACTATAATTCAAGCAGGTTCAACACAGGGGGACGGACCTTCTGTGTTCCACTATAGCGCATTATTGCTTATTTTTGGAATTAAAACACAGGAAATCCGCTTCCCGGTGTTGTTCCGTCAGAACACAGAAGGTCCGTCCCCCTGTGTTGCCTGTGTTGTTGTGTGCATGATTCCATCTTTAGCTAATATGTAGGCCTGGTAAGCAAGCTGTCTATGTATCATAGCGGAAAAATGATCGTATTCGGACTGCATGCAGGCAAGTTTAGAGCCTTTTAGTTCCAGTATGGTGATCACCCCTATCTCATGCTGTAGTTCTGCTGCCTTGAGCGTTCTTTGGGCCTGCTCCAGGGACAGGGCAGCACTTTCCACGGCGCTGTCAGCAAGCAGGAAACGATCCCTGCCGGCAAGGTAGCCATCTTCCAATCCTTCAAGCGTTTTTTCTAGTTTTACCTCTGCCTCTTCTACTTTTAACCCGGCCAGTCGATGTTCCTTGCGATCAAACTCTGAGATATCTTCCAAATCTTCGATGGCATCCTGAAGATCGTTATAGGCACTGCGGTAAGTCACACATGCGGTAAAATCAGGCATGGCCTCATCATCGGCAACCTGGTATTCCTTAGAAAAACTTACCGGTACGGTTTGGAATTTGAAGTCAAGGGGCAGCCCGGCCAGGTAAAGAAGTTTTCTACTGTATTCCTTGATTTCATTTTTAGCATTTTGCAGTGCTGTTTCTTTCTGCTGTAGATCTTCTTTGGCAGCATTTACCTGCAGGGAAGTGCTCATGCCCAGGCCATGCTTTAATTCCTCGATTTCCAGCTTGCGCTGGGCCAACTTTAGGACGTCTTCCAGCAGTTCCTCCTGCAAGGTGCAAGCAAGCAGGGTCAGATAGAGCTGTTCGACATTGTAATCTATGAGCCTGGGTTGAATGTCTTGCGCATCTGCTATTTGCTCCAGCGCTTTTTCAAGGGGTTCGAGGTGCGGTTCAGCCATATCCTCCAGTGATTTCGTATTGTGGTAGCGAATCACCAGCTTGGCATACAAGGGGCGGACTTCGTCCATTTCATCCTGGTAGGCAGCTAGTTCTTCGCCGGCCCGGCTAATCTTTTTTTCCAATTCTAACGTATCAGCAGCGGCATCTTCTTTTTCCTTTTCCCATTCCTCAATATTTTCCTTTAAAATTTTGATGGCCTTAAGCCGTTCGTCTATATGACTTTCCAGTGCCTCCATATCCTTTTTCATTGCTTTGCTACCATAATCCGAACTTAATCCAAATTCGCCTTCAACAATGGAAAGGCCCAGTTCCGCCTGGGATTTGGAAAGATCGAGCAACTGTAAATCCCGGCCCTGCTCGCGGGCAAGCATTTGAAATTCATACAGTGGCATTACCACCTGGGCCGAAGCACTCCCGGCAAAAGCAACCGAAAAAAGACAGAAAAACATTATAGCTACGACAACCGAACTTATTTTTTTAGGCAATATAATCCCCCCATTTGCCAACTTTGTTATCCTCTACCTGCAGCCATATTATAACACGTCAACAGCAGGAATGGTTTATTTCATAAAGCTTATCTATGGGCTTCCTTGGTGTTTCTTCCCAAGTAAAAAGGGGAGAGCAAGCTCTCCCCTTAATTGCTGTTTAAATACAGCGGTTACTGTTTCTTATTACTGCCGGCTGAAGCTTACCCATTCGGTATCGGCATCTTTGGGGCCCCAATCAAACTCGGCACCAAGGATTTCACCGATAGCACGAAGTGG
>JAAZMP010000066.1 GCA_012798755.1 Bacillota bacterium | reverse complement strand
T
Organism: Bacillota bacterium; assembly: GCA_012798755.1. GTDB lineage: Bacteria > Bacillota > Dethiobacteria > DTU022 > UBA8154 > UBA9862. Next base: position 17,202 of record JAAZMP010000066.1, on the reverse strand, counting down.
GTGAGTTCTGCTTCATCGGTAACCTGATATATGAGCTCTCTAAATCCTAAATCCTGCAGGATGTCCATCTTATAATCTCCTTTAACGCATATTGTTTAATATCCCGGCAAACCCGTATCTGCTGCAAATTATACATTATATATTTTTTTAAAGCAACAATAAGGCAACAACAGGACGCCACTTGATAATATCGCTAACCATTAAACAATTACAGATTCTCCCCCGTTGTTTCTTATGATATAATATGGGCATGGAATACGGAGGTTAATTTCTTAGCGAGGTGGAGTTTATGCCTAACATGCGTAAAACAAGGCGGCCAAAGTCAACCGGTGGCAACAGCCCGGGAAAGAGAAAGAAGAGCCGCAAAGTATTTAAGGTATTTAAGATAATTTTACTGCTGCTGTTTATCGCACTTATTGTCTTGGGTGCAGGTGCTTTTTCCGTTGTATATTCTTATATTAAGGAGGCACCGGAATTTGACAGCAGCACCCTTCACCCTCCTGTCACATCGTATATTTATGACTGTCAGGGAAAAGAAATTGCAGAGCTCTACGATGAACAAAACCGCATTGAGGTGCCCCTGGAAAGGATCCCACGGCACGTACAGAAGGCCTTTATTGCTATAGAAGATGAAAGGTTTGAAGAACACTTTGGAGTTGATCCTGTTGCCATTATGAGAGCTTTCATGGCCAACCTACGCCAACGTCGGTGGGCCAGCCAAGGGGGAAGCACCATAACGCAACAGCTCATAAAAGATGCTTTCCTGACTCCGGAAAAAAGTTATCGCCGTAAAATCCAAGAGGCCTGGTTGGCTATTAAAATGGAACAAGAGTATTCCAAAGATGAAATTTTGGAGATGTATCTCAACCGAATTTTTTTTGCTCACGGTGCTTACGGTATTGAAGCTGCAGCCAATACTTATTTCAACAAAAGCGTGGAAGAGCTTACCATTGCCGAGGCAGCGCTTTTGGCCGGAATACCACGTGCGCCCAGTTATTATTCCCCCTACCACAACTTTGAAAATTCGCGGCAAAGACAAAAGCTTGTGCTTGCTAAAATGTACGAACTTGGTTATATCACTCACCGGGAATTAATTAAAGCCCAGGAACAAGAAATTATTCTTTCGGAACAGCAGTCCCGGGAATACCCCTACCCCTATTTTGTAGACTATGTTTTGCACCATGAATTGGTAAATACACTGGTTTCGCTGCCCGAATATAATGACCGTAAGGAAGCCTACGAAGCCATTTATAATATGGGCCTTAAAATCTATACTACCCTGGATGTGGAAGCACAGACCATTACAGAAGATGTGCTCAACGATGAAAGCTTGTATTCAAATAACATAAGGGTGGATATGGCCTTAATGAAGCAGCTTCTGGAAAACAATAACTATAACAGCTATCCCGAGGAGGTCTTTTCTGAGGAAGGTATTCTTCAACCCCAGGCGGCAGCGGTTGTTGCCAACCCGAAAACAGGGGAAATTCTTGCTCTTGTCGGCGGCAGGGAGTACAGCAAAAAAAATCAGGATCTGCGTTTTATAAGTACCAGACAGCCAGGTTCTTCCATAAAACCTATCGTGGCTTATGCACCATCTTTTGAAGAAAATCTGCTTACTCCCGGTTCAATCATTGATGATTCCCCCTATATCAAAGGCAGCTGGGCACCGGAAAATTTCAACAGGCGTTTTTTGGGTCTGACCACGGTCAGGAATGCCATAGTGCCATCACAAAACATTCCCGCTGTTAAAGCTTTCGAAAAGCTAACACCGCATGTTGGTTTGGAATACGCTAAAAAAATGGGGCTTTCTACCATTCATGATAATGATTATAATTTGGCCACTACATTGGGGGGCCTTACTTACGGGGTGACGCCTTTGGATATGGCCCAGGCTTTTAGCGTCTTGGCAAACCAGGGGATTAAAGTGAATCTGCACACCATTAAACGAATAGAAGATCGTAACGGCAGCATTATATATGAATATCAAAGCGAACCTGAAGCTGTATTATCCCAGGAAACCGCCTTTCTTATTACAGATATACTTAAAGATGTTGTGCGCCGCGGAACTGCGGGAAGACTAAGGGTAGGACGGCCTGTTGCGGCGAAAACGGGGACCACGGACGATAACCGGGATGCTTATTTGGTTGCCTATACCCCTGACATTGTCATTTCCTTCTGGCTGGGGCACGATATAACCAAACTGGGAAGAGTAAGTGGGGGAAGTGCTACTACCATAAATTATATGAACGCTCTGTTGCTGCAAATTTTGGAAGATGTCCCGCCATCTGATTTTGAAAGGCCCTCGGGCATAAGCGGGCCTATCAGCATTTGCAGCAAATCCGGCCTAAGACCCGGGCCCTTCTGCCCTGATGAATGCATCACCAGTGAAATATTCCCCTCAGGAATGGTGCCTCAAAAAACCTGTGATCTGCACATAGAACTCGAAATTTGCACTACCAGCGGACTTTTGGCGGGGGAATTTTGCCCGGAAAGCGAAATCGAAAAAAGGGTGTTTTTAAACAGGCCCGAATTTATAGTTACCGATGGCCGTTGGCGGGGTGCAGGAAGAGGTCCGGAGGATGCAGCACTAATGCCGCCGGAAGAACACTGTGATGTTCATAGCAGCTCGGCATCCGGGCCTGCAGGATTTATTGCCTATTTACTGGAAAACCCCTTGCGGGCTTATTTGCAGTGGGACTACAACCCTGAAATAGTCGAGTACGATATATATAAATGCATCGAAGGTGAAGAGGAATTAGACCTTTTACAGAGGCTTCCCGGATCCATTGCTCAATATCTCGACAACGATATTAAACCCGGCCATACATACATATATACGCTTATAGCAACGGATTCGCAGGGCATAAAATCTGAACCTATGGTATGGATGCTCCAAGTTCCTTTGCATAATGGGCAAGGAGACGATCATAATGGCAATGACAACGACAACGACAATTTACATAGTGGTGATAATAACGGTAATAACAGTAATAATGGTAACGGCAATGGCAACGGTAATAATACCGGCAACCAGGAAGGCCCGATGCCCGAAACATAAAAGCAGCGGCGGCTTCCATAATTTAAAAGGGCTAGTTTTTTAAATTGACGATCGTTACCCCGCTGCCGCCCTCGCCTTCGGCACCAAGACGGAAGCTTTTGACCTGTTTTTTCTCTTTCAAATACAGATGCAATCCTTGGCGCAGTCTCCCTGTGCCTTTACCATGGATTATTTCTACTTGGTTTAAATTGGCAAGAATGGAATCATCCATATGTTTATCTACCTTGAAGATAGCCTCGTCAAGAGTCAGCCCCCGTAAATCCAAGGAAGTGCTGGTCGCATTTTTTTCCCATAATAAATCCCTATACGGTTTATCTTTATTTTTCAACGGTGCTTTTTCCTGTTTTTTGTTGTTGCCTTCAGGTTTTTGGAGGTCTTCAAGGCCTGCGTTAATCCTTATCGCCCCGACCTGTACCTGGATCTCTTCCGCTGAAAGGATTTTGGCTATTTTACCGCTACAACGAAGGTTCTTAATATAAACCCGCTGCCCTTCTCTGGCCTCTTCCAAGTTGAGTGGGGCCCCGCCTCTTTCTTCCTGGTATTCATCACCACGGACCTCAATTTCTTTCTGGAATTTATTTAGGGCCAACCTGGTCTTCCGTCCATGTTCAAGGGCATCTTTTGCCGTTTTTTCCTGTTCGGCCCGGTTTAACATCCGCAACACTTCATTTGTTTTCCGTCGCGCCTCTCTGACAATTTTGCCGGCTTCGTCATAAGCTTTTTTGAGCAGTTCTTTTTTGTTTTGTTCCAGCTTTTCTTTTTCTGCAGTAATTTCACGAAGGGAATAATTGAGTTGTCTTTTAATTTCCCTGATTTTTTTATTATCGATGGAAAATTTGCGTCTTTCTTCTTCAAGGCCGGAGACTACTTCCTCCAGATTAAGAAAATCCTCACGCATATAGGAACGTGCTCTTTCCGTCAATTCAGGGGGCATACCCAATCTTTCCACTACATTAAGTGCATTGCTTTGCCCTGGAACGCCAATAAGAAGTTTGAAGGAGGGCTTCAACGTCAGGGAATCAAATTCCATAGAAGCGTTCTCCATCCCTTCTTGAAGGTGGGCAAATACCTTGAGCTCGTTGATATGCGTTGTGGCTACCGTTCTTACATCTCTGCCGTGAAGTTCTTCCAGGATAGCCATAGCCAAAGCCGATCCCTCTGAGGGGTCGGTCCCGGCACCAAGTTCATCCAGCAATACCAGCGCGGGGTTGGCGGCTTTGGAAAGAATTTCGATGATATTCAACATATGGCCGGAAAAAGTACTCAGGGATTGTTCGATGTCCTGTTCATCCCCGATGTCAGCCCAGATATTATCAAAAACACCAAGGTCGGTTCCTTTTTTGGCCGGGACATGAAGGCCGCATTGGGCCATCAAAACAAAAAGCCCAATTGTTTTAAGGGTAACGGTTTTGCCGCCTGTATTGGGGCCGGTAATGACTAAGGTATTAAAATCTTTACCCAAGTGAACGTCCACCGGAACAACTTCATCAGGAGGCAAAAGCGGATGGCGCCCTTCGGCAATAACGATGATCCCCTTATCATTCAAAAACGGCTCCGTAGCTTCATATAGCACGCTTAGATGCCCCCTGGCTAAAATAAAGTCAAGCCTGCCGTAAACCTCATAATTGGAAATAATCCCCACATAGCAATCGGCTATTAATGCAGTAAGCTCCCTCAAAATCTTTTCTGTTTCTTTGTCAATATTACTTTTTGTTTTTCTTAGTTGGTTGTTAAGTTCCAAAACTGGAAAAGGCTCAATAAAAAGGGTAGCTCCGCTGGCGGATTGGTCATGGACTACACCGGGGATATATCTGCGGTATTCTTGTTTTACGGGAAGAACATAACGTTCATGTCTGACAGTAACGAGGTTTTCCTGCAAGTATTTCTGATATTGCGGTTTTCTAAGGTATGATTCCAGTAAACGCCTGATCTTCTCCTGAAGGGTTTTTTCCTCAGAACGTAAAGAGGAAAGCCGGCTGGAGGCACTGTCTTTTATTTCTCCATGTAAGGTTAAACATTTGTCCAATTCCCGGATCAGATGCGGAAAAGATTCAATCCCTAAAACGAGATTAAAAATACGTGGATATCTGTCTTCCATCTCATCTTCTTTTTGAAAGTATTTTTTTAACGACTGCAATGCTTTTAAAAAGTCATTAATTTTTTTTAGCTCCAAGGGGTTCAAAACTCCGCCGCGTTCAGCCCGCACCAGTAAAGGCATCAGGTCATCGCAAGGCTTGAAGTCAAGGTTTTTTTGCAAAATTAAACCCGAGGCCTCCGTGGTTTCCTGCTGCAAGTCAGTGATTTTATCAATTTCGGTTAATGGGTACATTTTCTTAACTTTTTGGGATCCCGGAACCGTATGGGTAAATTTATACAGCTGTTCCCTTATTTTTTCAAATTCAAGGGTATGCATTGTTTTGCTCATTTTACCACCTCATCGCGATACAAAAGGATTGCCTTTAACAAAAAACCGCAATTGTTTATCCTGGGCTTTATTGATGCCAATGCGGCCGGAAACACCGATATCAAAATCCTGCCGCCAGCCTTTACAGATGGCTATAAAAAGGGGATCTTGAAATAACGGGCACCCGTTGTGTTCACCGGTGATACCCATGGCTTGGCAAAGTTTTCCCGGGCCGCTGGTCAAATTTGTTTTTTTATGGTTCTTGCCACGCCTTTCTTGCATTAAATGCAGGCCCTTCACGGGTTCCAGGGCACGAATGAGGACAGCCTCCCCTTTCCCTGCTTCGTTTGTAACAACATTGAAACAGTAGTGGTTGCCGTAGATAAAATAAACATAGGCCCTCGCTGGAGGGCCGAACATTGCAGCATTTCGCTTGGTTTTTCCCCTGGCAGCATGGCAGGCAGGGTCATTTTGGCTAAGGTAGGCCTCCGTTTCAACAATTATTCCCGATGTAAGCCCCTCGGGGGAAAAATGAACAAGTATTGTCCCTAACAGATTGCGGGCAATTTCCGCCGTATCGCCTCGACAATAGCTTTCATCAATAATTTGATAAGTCATTTTCTCCTCGCCCTTACAATATTTTATTTGGCTTCTTTCTAAGTTAGCCTTCCCAGCTTATCGACCACGAAATCAAAAACCAGGCCGAATAACAAGGGTATGTAATGGCGGGAAAGCGATACCACTGCCGAGGCCTCCACCGCTTTCGCCCAGAAACCGGTTTTAAAAAGAGATAAAAGGGCTGCTATTAAAAAAACTATCAGCATACCCTTTAAAGCACCGAAGAAACCGCCCAAGAGTGCATTTAAGGTCCCTACTACGGGGATTTTATTTAAAATCCTCATTCTTTTGCACAAGAAACCCAAGACCAGATAGACGATGATGAAAATAATTAAGAAGGCAACTATGTTGGCTATGATCTCTGTCAGCCATAAGTTCGCCTCCCCGCCCGGTGCCAGTGCTGTAATTACCTGCTCTAGTTTCAAATATTCCTGTAAATGTCCTTTTAGAACATTGCAGTAAAAAGCAGCGGAATATAAAGCAGCGCAGAAACCCACTAGTCCGGCAATCTGGCGTAAAAAACCATGCTTTAAACCGTTATATAGATTTAAGATTATAATGAAAACCAGGGCATAGTCAAGCCAATTCATGGCTTTTTATTCACCTTTTTCTGCGCTTTCCCTGTTTCTGTGATAAAAGTAAATCGCTGGCTATATTCAACGAAGCCAAGATAGCTGTTTTATAGATACTCATGTGTGGATGTTTTTCGTTAAGTTCTTTCATGATCTCGTCAACATACCGGCCCACTTCCTCCATGTGCTCAACAGAAGAAGAGCTGCGAATAACAAATTCTTCGCCCAATATTTCAATGACTACACGCTTTTTGCCATCCGCAGCCGACATTTTTTCCACCTCTTTGAAATTCCATTCGAATAAAAAACGTTTTTATCCTTTATCATGGGCTGTAGATGATGAAAGCAGTTCCAATGTCTGCAGACTGTCATAAACAAGATCAATAAGGTGAACACAACCTTCCCCGGCCCCCATCATCAAAGCAATATCTTTCTTCTTAGAACCGGACAAATTTTTGCCCTCAAGATCTTTCATGTAAGCCTCTGCTTCCTCACATACAAGATCGGGAACCCTTAGAAAATCGCATGCGGCCCTTTTAATAAAAGGTTTTTCCTTTTCTAATTCAAGGTTGACACAGATACTGTGAAAAGAGTCATTAAACTGCCCATGAAGCAGGTAAGAATCCTTTTTAAGGTATAGGGCTAATGCTATTACGCGGTTAAAAAGGTTTCCCCGGCGATCATTGTAGCCAATATGTTCAAACCAGCCCTTTGTTACCCGTTCGGGGTAGCTAAAATAGCGGCAGGAATTGGCATAATGTTTTTCCCAGAATTTCTGGTAATCATCCCCGGAAGAATGGCCCCGCTCAGTGAAAATAAAAGTTTCTGCCTGGATGATTCCGCGAACGCCTTCAGCAAAAAGCTGATAGGCGTAAGGATCGTTTAGCGGAGCAAGGATCTGGCGTATAGTACCTCCGGAACCCAAGTATGCTTCTACCCCGATCAATTGCGGAAGATTCATTAATTCCCAGCCTTTTTTCCCGGGGGTTCGATATTTTTCCCAGGCGGCTTCTTTGATGACCAAAGTTGCTGTATCAACTATAAAGCGCGCACAGGCCTCGCGGTCTGTCCCGCAATAGGTTACCTCGGTTAGAAGATTTTGTTCTTCCATGCGTACGGAGGAATGCCAGTTCCTTTGGAATATGCAGCGCAAAGAGTACCTCTCCTTTCCCGTATCCTGGTATAGTCAGTGTTACGAAATCTGTATGGGATTGTATTCGCTTCTGCCTACCCGGAATCCTTTTTTGGTCATATTTTTCTCAGAACCGCACCGTACTTTTCATAGAGGGTTTTTTCCATATTTTCCTGTATGGTATTTACTTCTTCATCTTTCAAGGTCCTTTGGCTATGCCGGAAAATTAAGGCAAAAGCAAGGCTCAGATGACCTTGTGGGATCTGGCTGCCCTTATAGACGTCAAACAATCTGATGTCCTCCAGCAATTCACCTCCGCATTCTTTGATGGTTTGCAGAATATCACCGGCGTTTATCTTTTCGGAAACCGTGAAAGCAACATCCCGAAGGATAGAAGGAAATCGCGGCAGGGGCTTAAAGGAAGGGTACAGGGCAGCCGAACTCGCCAACGCATCCACCGCCAGTTCAGCTATGTAAATGTCCTGTTTAAATTGGAATTTATCCTGCACTTCCGGATGCAGAGCGCCCAAAAAACCCGCCTCCTTTTTGTTTACAAACAATGTGGCATTCCTTGTGGGGTGCAAAAAAGGATGTTGCGCTGTTTTCCAGTTATAATTTCCCACATCTAAACCGGTAATTAATGCCTCTACAATTCCTTTCAAGTAAAAGAAGTCCAGAGGTTTAGGATTGTTTTGCCAATCATTTTGCGGCATTTGTCCGGAAAGGGCAAGGGCTACCATGGCTTTTTCTTTCGGAAGCGCTGCCTTTTTCCCCGTGGGAATAAAAACCCTCCCCAGTTCAAACAACAGCTGGTTTTCCACCTGCCGGTTGAAATTATATTGCAAAACCTGCAAGATGTTAGGGATAAGCGTAGTGCGTAAGATTCTTTGATCCTCGGTAAGAGGGTTTTGCAGGCTTATAGCATTGCGCCTGGAGTCATCTGAGGATAGAGAAAGATCATCAAATAAACGGGGATTTAAAAATGAAAAAGTGATTATCTCTTGTAACCCACAGCCGATCAATATTTCCCTGAATTTTTCTGTGATTCTTCTTTCCCTTGAAGGACGGCCGGAAGTCAGAACTCCTTTGGGAAGCGTTACGGGAATCTTTTCAAAACCGTTGATCCGGGCAACCTCTTCGATTAGATCGACCTCTACAGATAAGTCCTGGCGAAAAGAGGGAACCTCAACTTGGAACACTTTTTCTGCCGATGTTGTCCGACCTTTAGCCGTAGAGATTTGTTTATCGGGCTCTAACTGTTCTACTTTCAAATCAAGTCTTTTTAAAATATCGACAATATCTTTTTCGCTGACATTATATCCCAACACTTCGTTTACTTTTTTGGCCCTCAGGCGTATTTGCGGAAGAACGTAAGGACGGGGATAATTGTCAATTATGCCCCGGCAGATCTCTCCTCCGGCTGTTTTCTGAATGAGGTGTACCGCCCTGTTTTGGACATAGATGGCAGCCTCACGATCAACTCCCTTTTCATAGCGTTGTGAGGCCTCAGAGGGCAAATTCATCTTCCGAGCCGTCCTGCGGACGTTGACAGGATCAAAACAAGCTACTTCGAGAAGCAAGCGTGTGGTTTTTTCGGTGATTTCCGTATGTTCTCCACCCATCACCCCGGCTAACGCAACCGGGACACGATCATCGGCAATTACCTGTACTTCGGGATCCAAAATTCTTTTCACCCCGTCAAGCGTTACCAATTCTTCCCCGGGATAGGCACGACGAACTATAATCCGCCCCTTTTCCAATTTATCATAATCAAATGCGTGCATTGGAAAACCGGTTTCCCACATCACATAGTTTGTAACATCCACAAGGTTTTCGATAGAACGAATCCCTACAGAAAGAAGCCTTAGCTGCATATTTAAAGGCGAAGGGGCAATCTTAAAACCCTCCATAACCCTCACTGTATAGCGCGGGCAAAGATCCGGATCGAGTATTTCTACGCTGGCCAATTCCCGGACATCCCTGCCTTTTTCTTCGATTTCTGCAGTAGGAAGCTTTATTTTAGCGCCGGTTTGGGCAGCAATTTCCCGTGCCAGGCCCAACAAGCCCAGGCAATCGGCCCTATTTGGGGTTAGATCCAACTCCAAAACAGGTTCATTTACGAAAAGAATATCTATAAGCCGCGTTCCCGGGGAACATTTTTCACCGAGGATCAGGATGCCCTCTTCCTCCTGAATGATATCCAGCCCCAGTTCACCGGCAGAACAAAGCATGCCCTGGGAACCGGTTCCTTTTATTTCAGCAGTCTGTATTTTGGCTCCCCCGGGCATGATAGCCCCGGGAAGGGCCAGTGCTACCAAGTCGCCCTTTTTTATATTCCAAGCACCGCAAACAATGTTCAAAATTTCGTTTCCGGCTAAGACCTTGGCTATCTGAAGATTTTTATCCTTGGGATGAGACAGCAGTTCTTTAATTTCACCGGCAACAAGTTTCTCAGAAAGGGGAGCGAAGGTCCGGATAGTCTCCACCTCAATCCCCGCCATTGTTAGATGATGAGCAAGTTCTTCAGGCGGCCAGGGAATATTAACATATTCACGCAGCCAATTATAAGGGACTTTCATCTAATAGCGACCTCCTTCTGCACCTAGTAGTTTCTTAACAGGCGTAGATCATTGGTATAAAAAAGCCTTATATCATCAATTCCGTATTTTAGCATGGCAATACGCTCCACCCCCATACCGAATGCAAAACCGGTGACCTTTTCAGGATCGTAACCGGATACCTCTAAAACCCGGGGATGGGACATTCCTGCACCAAGTATTTCCAACCAGCCGGTTCCTCCGCATACGCGACACCCCTTGCCATCACAAGAAATGCAGGAAATATCGACTTCAGCACCGGGTTCCACAAAAGGGAAATAACTGGGGCGCAGACGGATGTCCCTATCTTTGCCAAACATTTCTTTTATGAAAAACAAAAGCGTGCCCTTCAAATCGGCAAATGTAATCCCTTTGTCCACGGCCAGGCCTTCTATTTGATGAAACATAGGGGAATGGGTGACGTCGTCATCACGACGGTATACTTTCCCCGGGGAAATAATGCGCACGGGAAGTTCGGGCGCTTGGGCCTCCATAACCCGCACCTCCATGGGTGAGGTATGGGTGCGTAAAAGCATTTTGGAGTTGATATAAAAAGAATCTTGCATATCCCTGGCCGGGTGATGCCGGGGCATATTTAAAGCTTCAAAGTTGTAGTAATCAAGTTCGACCTCGGGGCCTTCCGCTATTATGAAACCCATATAAATAAAAATATCCTCGATTTCTTGCAGCACCAAAGTTATGGGGTGTCTTCGCCCGAGGTTGAAAGGCTTACCCGGCAGGGTTACATCGACACGTTCTTTTTCCCAACGTTTTGTAGAAAGTTTACTGGAAAGTTCTTTTTTTCTAAGTTTGAGCATCGTTTCGGCTGAGGCTTTAAGTTCGTTGAGTTTCTTGCCAAAAACCGGTCTTTCTTCAGCGGAGAGCTTGCTCATATTGCGGATGAGTAAGGTGATCTCACCTTTTTTCCCCAGATAGCGGATGCGAATGTTGTTCAGCTCATCCAAGTCCTGCACATTGCCGACTTCTTCTTTTAATTGTAGTTCTAATTTATCCATACCTTCCTGCATCCTCGAAGTAAACCTCCCTTATGTACACTTAAAGTATGCTGCTTGATGCTTAAATAATGTTTTAAAGCTAAAAAACTTCCGCCCTTATCCTATGGGGCGAAAGTTTTTTCCGCGGTACCACCCAATATTTAACTCCTTTGAGTTCCCTTTTAAACAATAACGGTGCGATCCGATCCAGGCCTACTCGGATTGAAAGATCACTTTTCGGCCGGCAACTCCGAGGCGAACTTCGGTCAAAGCCTATTCAGAAGGCTTCCAGCTTTAGCCTTTCCTCTCTGGGAATTTGGCTTTTGACTTACTTCTCCCCATCATAGCTTTAGAAGATTAAATTTTAAACAGAAAGAAGCCTTTTATAAAGTAGATAAGCAGCAACCGAGCCAGTGCTTTCGAATATCTTCCAGAAAAAATCTGCCGTAAACATCGGATGACCCCTTTCGCTATTTTTCAGGGACCGTCATAAATTATAACATAAAGGATGTTAAAAAACAATATCCGCTGCAAAAATTTTCTAGCAAAAACGGGCAGGTGTTTAAAAAGTGAACTGTTTGCGCCGCTGCTGGCGCCTGTATTCAAAAATAAACAAGGAGGCTGCAACAGCGGCGTTGAGAGCTGCAATCTTTCCTTCCAGGGGAATAACAGCCCTGGTATCAGCTTTTTCCAGCAGCTTATTTTGTACTCCCCGGCTCTCGTTACCGATAATAACAACACTGGGCCTGGAAAAATCTACATCGTGATAAAACGTTTCCCCCCGCGGATCAGCGGCCACAAACTGAAAGTCTTTTTGTGCGAAAAGGCGGCAACATTGTTCAATTCCGGAAACCTGGTGTACAGGCAGGTTAAATACGCCTCCCATGGTAGCTCGCAAAGCCTTGGGATTGTAGGGATCTACCGTGCCGGGCAGTAAAAATATTCCGTCAATAGGCGCTGCCGCGGCTGTACGGACAATGGTGCCAAGATTCCCGGGGTCCTGGATACCGTCCAACATAAGGAAAAATCGGTCATCCTCCTTAACAGAATTGACTCCACACCGGGAAAAGCGAGCGATGGCTCCCACCCCCTGGGGATTTTCGGTTTGGGCTATGGCTTTAAACACCTTGGAGGGAACCTTTATGATTCTTGTTTCCCCTGCCTTGGCAAGAAGTCTGCGATTTATAGCCCTGCCCACAAATTCGTCTGTATAAAGTATTGTTTCTATTTCAACTTCCGCCTCTAAAGCTTCATTCAAGAGGTGGTAACCCTCCAGGATGAATCTCCCGCTTTTTTTGCGGTAATTGCGACTGTTCAACTTTCTGTATTCCTTAATTTTCCTGTTTATATTCATTTTCTTCGCCCATTAATTTACCGCTTAAGAAAAAAGACCTACTTAACCGATAGGTCTTTTCCAGTCCGATCAATATTTATTCCCCTTGGGCTATTTTAACCAATGAGCTAAAAGCAGCCGGGTCGTTTACGGCCAGATCAGCCAGCATTTTACGATTTACAGCAACACCTGCTTTTTTAAGCCCACCCATGAACCTGCTATATGAAAGGCCGTTATTTCTGGCAGCGGCATTTATACGGGTAATCCATAGTTTACGAAAATCCCTTTTACGGACTTTGCGGTCGCGATAAGCATAGGCAAGGGATCTCATTACCTGCTGGTTGGCAACTCTAAAAAGTTTGCTTTTAGAACCAACATATCCCTTGGCTAATTTAAGGACTTTTTTTCTCCTTTTCCTGGTGGAAACGCTATGCTTAACCCTGGACATAGTACTTACCTCCCAACGAATTGAATTTACTTATAAGGCAACATTTTTTTTATTTTTTTCGCATCACTTTTGCTGACTAAAGTAGCGCTTCGTAACCTACGCTTTCTTTTTTGTGATTTTTTTCCCAAAATGTGACTGTGGAAGGCCCGGAACCTTTTAATTTTCCCGGTTTTAGTCTTCTTAAAACGTTTTGCCGCCCCCCGATGTGTTTTCATTTTAGGCATAGCAATTCCCCCTTTTCCAAAAATTATTTAGGAGCTAAGATCATAACCATGTTTCTTCCTTCCATGCGGGGCTGCTTTTCAACAACACATATGTCTTTAAGTTCCTTGGTCATTTTCAAACAAAGCTTTCTGCCCAATTCGGGGTGCGTGATTTCCCTCCCACGAAACATAACAGAGACCTTGACCTTATCGCCATCTTCCAAAAAACGAATGCAATTCCGCGCTTTAACCATAAAATCATGGTTTTCAATCTTTGGCCTCATTTTTACTTCTTTTACTGTTATTGAGTGTTGCCTTTTGCGTGCCTGCTTATCCCTTTTGCTTTGTTCATATTTATATTTGCCAAAATCCATAATACGACAGACTGGGGGCTTGGCCCGGGGTGCAACATTAACCAAATCCAAATTTTCTTCCCGTGCCAGTCTTAAACCCTTATCAGCCGACATAATCCCCAACTGTTCGCCATCAGCACCAATCACTCTGACATTTTTGGCCTTTATTCTTTCATTAACTAAAAAGTCTTTACTAATCTTAAAGCCACCTCCCAATTTTTTCGTAGAATTAAAAAAGCAGGTGAAGGCCCCACCTGCAAAGAACTTCCATGTCTTGGATTTAATTAATCGTAAGACGACCCAGTTAACAGCTTTTAAAAAGCGTTTCAGGGTGAGAAGCTGGGGCTTCTACTTTGTACGCATGTAAATATATCATAAAGGAGTGTTTACGTCAAATAGTTTTTGCTATATTTTTTCATTTATTTCTTCTTTTATTTTTTTTACAAAAGAATTAAGTGTGAAAGCACCAAGATCCCCCAGCTTGCGATGACGAATTGCCAAAGAACATGCTTCAACTTCCTTATCGCCGATTACGAGCATATAGGGGATTTTATGCACCTGCGCCTCGCGTATTTTGTATCCCATTTTTTCACTGCGATCATCCATTTCTACCCTGATTCCTTCTTCCAGAAGGGTTTTCTTCACTTTATTGGCATAGTCATGCTGCCGATCAGTTATGGGAATAAGAACGGCCTGTACTGGAGCCAGCCATAAGGGGAAGGCCCCGCCGTAATGCTCAATTAACAAGGCCAAAAAGCGTTCCATGGCGCCATAAACTACCCTGTGGATCATAACAGGCCGATGCCTTTGCCCGTCAGGCCCGACATAGTTCAGATCAAACTTTTCTGGCATCTGAAAATCAAGCTGGATAGTACCGCACTGCCAGGTGCGTTTCAGGGAGTCCCGTAGATGAAAATCTATTTTAGGCCCATAAAAAGCGCCATCTCCCTCATTTATTACATAGGGCACAGCCCGATTATCCAAAACGTCCTGCAATGCCGCTGTAGCTTCCTCCCACATCTTGTCGGTTCCCATCGAATTTTCGGGCCTAGTGCTTAATTCCACATGATAGTTAAAGTCAAATACTTTGTAGAAACGATCCACTAATTCCATAACAGAGGCTACCTCATCTCCAACCTGTCCCGGCAGCATAAAAATATGAGCATCATCTTGAGTAAAACTGCGCACTCTCATTAGCCCGTGAAGGGTGCCGGATTTTTCATGCCGATGCACCAGCCCCATTTCCGCCATTCTTAAGGGAAAGTCGCGATAGCTGCGCATACCTGTTTTGTAAATAAGCATCGCCCCCGGGCAATTCATGGGTTTGACAGCATAATCCTGTTCGTCTATTTTGGTAAAATACATGTTTTCACGATAGTGTTCCCAGTGCCCCGATTGTTCCCAAAGCTGCCTGCTTAAAATTATGGGTGTCTCCACTTCGAGGTAGCCTGCTTTCCGGTGTTCTTCTCTCCAGAAATTTTCCAGTTCGCGGCGGATAATTATTCCCCGGGGATGGTAAAAGGGAAAACCGGGCCCCTGTTCGTGAAAGCTAAAAAGATCCAGTTCGCGACCGAGCTTCCGGTGATCACGTTTCCGCGCTTCCTCCAAAAAATGTAGATATTCTTTCATCATCTTTTTCTTGGGGAAGGCGGTGCCATAAATACGCTGCAACATGGGATTGTTTTCATCACCACGCCAGTATGCCCCGGCAAGATTAAGCAATTTAACAAAATTTAGCCTGCCTGTAGAAGGTAGGTGAGGTCCGGCGCATAAATCCATAAATTCGCCCTGTCTGTAAAAGCTAATCGTTTCTTCATCAGGCAGATCGGAAATCAACTCCACTTTGAAATTTTCTCCCTGTTCCTTAACAATTTTCAAGGCTTCTTCGCGGTTTAGTTCTATGCGCTTCAAGGGGATATCTTCGGCTATGATCTGTTCGATCTGTTCTTCTACTTTTTCCAAATCATCCGCGCCAATGGGGCTTGTAAAAGCAAAATCGTAATAAAAACCGCTATCGGTGGCTGGGCCAATACCCAACCGCACATTGTCATAAATTCTTTTTACCGCTTGGGCTAAAACATGGCTGGCCGTATGACGGTATACTTCGGCGCCCTCCGGATCGTCAAAGGTTAATATTTCCAAGGAGGCATCATCTTGCAATGGTGTTTTCAGATCAACAACCTTGCCGTTTAAGCGGGCTGCCAAAGCCTCTTTTTTTATTTTTTGATGTAAGCCTTCCAATATTTCTAAGATCGTGGTTCCGCTTACAACTTCTTTGGTGCCCCAGTCTTTGATTTCGATGTTTATTTTCCTGCCCGGGTAAGCGCTTTCTTTTTCCATATGCTTTTACCTCCCCTGTACTGGCTATATCATCTTAAATAATAGTAATTATAGCCCGACCTGTCAAGGTACGGGCTAAAACGGGAAAAACGGTTGCCGCCCCGCTTATGCAGCAGAATCAACTTCATAAAATCAAAAAACCCTGCTTCAGACAGGGTTTTTAAGATGGTGGGTCCTGTGCGGATTGAACGCACGGCTTCTTCCGTGTCAAGGAAGCGCTCTCCCACTGAGCTAAGGACCCCCAAAATTTCTTACGAATCTTATCTTACCAAATATATTTGAATAAATCAACATCCTTTCAAATTTTTTGTGCCAGGGCTTGTACTTTTTCCAGGAAAATAAGTACTCTTCGTTCGCAAAACTGTTTTTTGTGCAACAAAACCGGTAACAGCTTCCTAGCGGCCCTTTACCGCAGGGCGGAGCATATCCAGTGCCCCAAGTAAAATATGGGCCAGCCCAAAACCGGTAACCCCAGCGCCAAGCTTTTTGTCATAATCGGAAAGAGTATATCCCAACAAAGCCACCAACGCGCCCAAACCGACAACAGACCAGCTGGTCAAAGTAGGACTTTTTTGTTTCCTAAAGTGATCCAAGAGCCACATTGTTTATGATACCTCCTGTCTTTTATGTTTCCCAGAAAGTAAAGCCTTAAAACCTGTAAAATTACGGTAAATTGACCTCGCTTGTTGTTGATTGAACACTCCAAATACTTATTGCCAAAAAACAGCATAAACAGTATAATGATATATGAAAACCCTGCATCTTGTGATTCCAGTGTTTAGGTCAGATCCTTTGCTCTGCTTATAATGACAAAAACAGTCTTTTCAGTTGTTTGGAAATGCCCTGCAGGGACTTGTGCAACCCATTTTTTTAAATTCTTTGACAGGGGGTACTTTATTGATGGAGGCAATGTTAAAACAAATTCTTGAAAAAGTAACAAGTCTGGAGGAAGGACAGGAAAGGCTGGCCAAAGAACAACAGGAAATCAAAAAGGGACAGGACACATTCGCCGGAGAACAACAAGAAATCAAAAAAAGAATGGACACATTCGCCGGAGAACAACAGGAAATCAAAAAAAGAATGGACACATTCGCCGGAGAACAACAGGAAATCAAAAAAAGAATGGACACATTCGCCGGAGAACAACAG
>JAAZMP010000065.1 GCA_012798755.1 Bacillota bacterium | reverse complement strand
TACCCAAAACTCACAGAAATTGTTCAAAAATCGATTCTTTCCATAATACTGTCAGGTCCGACCCTGTCATTGCTGAATCAGGTGGAGCTGTTGCTCCACCTGATTTAAAGAACCTATTAAAATAATAGTTTAATTGGGTAATTATTTGGTATAATGCGGATTACTTGGAGTCTGCCTCATCGTTAAACAGGTTTTCTAAATAAGCGGCTACTTCATCCCTGTTAATATCTTGAACCATCAGCAGCTCGCTCATCAAAATTTGCTTGGCGCTTTCCAACATCCTGCGCTCTCCGGTAGAAAGACCTTTTTTACGATCACGTAGTAAGAGGCTGCCCACAACCTCGGCCACCTTAAAAATACTGCCGCTTTTGATCTTTTCCATATTGGCACGGTAACGCCGGTTCCAGTTGACATTTGTCAGTTCATCATGGCTTTCGAGTATTTGATAGACTGTCCCTACAGATCCTTTTTCAATTACATCCCTTAATCCAACTTTTTGAACATTGTCCAAGGGAATCATAACCTTCATATCCCCGTTAGGGATGTTCATGACATAGTATTTTTTCTTGTCGCCGAGTATTTCCTTTTCTTCTATGGCTTCAATAACACCGGCACCATGCATAGGATAGACAACCTTATCCCCAATATCAAACATTAAGCGTACCCTCCTTAAGTTGATAACACCAGGGCGTATGTCCTAAAAATAAAAAAAAGCAATTCGGCCCAAAAAGTATACATAATGCTGTAAGTATCATTGTAGCATAAAAAACACAAAGTGTCAAGAAGCTAATATAATACCATAATTGCAAATCAAAGTCAATGCTATCGCAACTTTTTTATCAGGGAAAACCAAAGCAAGGGTTTACATGGAAAGATTGAGGTTATTATTCCTTTTTAATACAACTATACCAGTATAATCCAGATAGGTCAAGGGCCTTTCCTAATTTTGGGTGCTTTGGTTGACAAGGTTTTAAGACAACAAGTATAATAAAATAAAGAAGAAGAGGTGACATAAAGTAATGGAAAACAGGAACGATGAGGTAGTCTGTCTGTTTCAGGATAAAGTCTCCGAGTTGCTCCTCAAGCACCGCAGCGTTTTGGATAGTCTTTCCAAGTTTACAGAATCGGCAACACGTATTAACAGGGCAGTCTCCAAAGCGGTAACCGGGTGTGGATGCATTTCCATCAACGCCAAAAAACAACAGTTTCCCGCCGAAGCCTCGCTGGAAGATTGCCGAAAGTACATGGATTCGCATCTGGAAGGCTTTCTTTGCGAAAGTTGCCGGGAAAGAATAGAAGAAGAAATTGGAAACCAGCTTTTTTACCTTTCCGCCCTGTGTCACCTTTTAGATTTCAAACTTGAGGATATCATGAGGAAGGAATACGGGAAACTTAAGGCATTAGGGTTTTTTCATCTCTCCTAACTGCATATTACGAGGAAACCTTCCTTTGGGAAAGCCTATCTGACAATGGCCAAATCGAGGGCCTCTGCCAGGGTAGCTACTTCGAGTATTCCCAGATCTAACTTTTCTTTTTTCACTTTAGAAATAACCGTACCGCCAATGTTATCCCGGGGCAAAATACAATGGTTAAAGCCCATCTTTTCTCCTTCCTTGAGACGTTCTTCCACACGGCTGACAGGACGTACCTCTCCTGTCAAACCAATCTCACCTACGACCATCATACCGGTTTGTACAGGCTTGTCCCTAAAACTGGATGCGATACAAAGTGCCACACCAAGATCGACGGCCGGTTCAATAATTCTTACCCCGCCTACTACATTGATAAAAATATCACAGTCATACAGTTGTAAACCGGCTCTTTTTTCCAAAACGGCTATGATGATGGCCACGCGATTGGGATCGAGCCCGGTGGAGGTACGCCGGGGGGTACCGCCAAAATAGGATGGTGTCACCAGCCCTTGTATCTCAACCAGCAAGGGGCGGCTTCCCTCCATAGAAGGAACTACTGCCGAACCGGCAATGCCGGAGGGTTGCCGGCTAAGGAAAAGTGCCGAGGGGTTTTGAACATCCTGCAGCCCATCGGATTCCATGGTAAAAATGCCGATTTCATTTGTAGCACCAAAACGATTCTTAACGCCGCGTAAAATACGGAAATTTTGGTAACGTTCTCCTTCAAAATACAGTACACAGTCTACCATATGTTCCAACAGGCGCGGCCCGGCAAGGGTTCCCTCTTTGGTAACATGGCCAACAAGGAAAAAAATAATCTGTTTTTTTTTGGCCAACTGCACAAGCGACGCTGTTATTTCCCTGATCTGTACGATACTGCCCGGTACATTGTTCAGTTCACTTTTTATCATAGTTTGCACAGAATCAATAATAACAACCTGGGGATGATGTTTCACAATATGTGAAACAACGCGGCTATACTCTGTTTCTGCGAGGACCTTCAAAGGGGGTACCGGGAGGGAACAGAGCCTGGCGGCTCGCATTTTGATCTGTCCCAGTGATTCCTCTCCTGTGACATAGAGAACTTCTTTTTCCCGTGAAGCAAGACCCAGCGCAGCCTGCAACAGCAAAGTTGATTTTCCTATACCGGGATCGCCTCCGACAAGGATAACAGTACCAGCAACCGCACCGCCTCCCAAAACCCGATCCAATTCATTGATTCCCGTTAAAAAACGGCTCTCTGCCAGGGATTCAATTTCATCCAGTCTTTTTAGATCCCCTGCTGCTTCCTCTAATATAGGAACATTTTTGGCAAAACCATCGGAGAGGATTTCCTCCTGCATGGTGCTCCAACCCTGGCAGTTAGGGCAACGCCCTAACCATTTGTACGCTTCATATCCACACTGCCGGCAAATGAAAACCGACTTTTTTTTAGACATTTTTCCTTTCCCCTTTAAGATTCCTGTTTTCCGGCATAGGAACGCAGCCGTTCCATGTTTATGGCATCCCAACCACTGCCCATTTCCGGAGTTTCCAGTATGGCAGGTATGTTATCCGGCCACGGGTAGCGGAAAAATGCTTTAAATCCCTCGGAACCTATAAATCCTTCACCAAGGTGTGCATGGCGGTCCCGGCAGGAACCCCGCGGTGTAGCACTGTCATTGACATGGATGACCTTGATCTTTTCCATACCCACATGTTCAAATAACTCGCCCATGGCTTTTTTAAGGCCTTCCGTTGTGGAAAAATCATATCCGACAGCAAAAGCATGTGCCGTATCCAAACATAAACCCAAAGGAGCATCTTCACCCAATGCCTTCAGAATATTTCCGATGGAGATAAAAGATCCCCCCAGGGAAGTCCCTGCCCCGGCCGTATTCTCAAGGAGAAGTTCCACCCCCGGAGGCCAGTTGGGCATCTCTTCTTCCAAAGTGGAAATAAACAGTTCCAGGCCCTTTTTAAAACCCCTGCCCCCATGGCTGCCCACATGTACAACCACGTAAGGAGCTCCGATAAGAGAGGCATTTTCCATTGTCTGCTGTAGTAAAAGGCGGGATTTATGTAGAAATTCTTCTTTTTTAGCTGCAAGGTTGATCAGGTATGCAGAATGAATTACATAGGGGAAGATATCATGTTCCTTTAAAACAAGGCGCCGTTTTTCAGCTTCTTCTTCGTCCAATACCAAAGGCTTCCAGCCGGTGGGGTTGCCGACAAAAAACTGTAAGGTCTGGCAGCCAATCTCCGCTGCACGTTTTACATTTCTGGCAAAACCCCCTTTTTGAGACATATGTATACCAAACCTCATCAAATTCACCACTCTTTCTCAAATTACCATTGCCATACGGAAAAAAATTGTTACTATTGGAATTTAAGATATTTCTGGAAATTACTCAGTTATCTGCCAGCCAGCCATGCTAATAAAACTATCATCCCAGTCACCGGCGAAAGATCCTAAGAGTTTTCACGATGCAAAGCAGCAAAACATTTTAGGGCAGTGGTATTTAGAATTTCCTTGAAAATCATTTACTTATGCCCTGAACAGTCACAATTTCTGCCAGGATTTTTTCCACAGCCTCCCCGGGGTTAGTATGCCCGGTAATAGGCCTACCGATCACCAGATAATCAGCACCGCCTTCCAGCGCTTGCCGGGGGGTCAACACCCTGGCCTGATCATTAGTGGTAGACCAGCCGGGGCGCACTCCCGGTGAAACGATCAGAAAATCTTTTCCGCAATTTTGGCGGATTAGGCCTGCCTCACGGGGAGAGGCTACAACGCCGTCAATACCGTTTTTCTTTCCCAGCAAGGACAAATCCAGCACGTGTTGTTCCAAGGATCTTTCCACTGCCAATTCTTCCCTCAGAACTTTTTCCGGGAGCGATGTTAAAACAGTGACACCAAGCATTGCCGGCTTTGGTATTCCCAGCTTGGCCGCAACTTCCGCGGTTTTTTCTACAGCGGCCCGGATCATGTCACTGCCACCGCTTAAATGAATATTGAACATATCAACACCATAACTTGTGATAATCTCAACCGCGGAGGCTACGGTATGCGGTATATCATGAAATTTTAAATCCAGAAACACCTTGACTCCCAGGTTTTTTAATTTTGTAATGATACGGGGGCCGCAGGCAGCATAGAGCCTCATTCCCACCTTAAAAAAGGATAAAGGCGGACAAAGATCTTTTACTAAGCCACAGGCGTCCTCTTCCTCGGCTACATCAAGGGCAACAATAATTTTTTCTGCAGCCTCTTTTTTCTCTATACTTTGGCTTCTACTTGACATTTTGATATTTAAACATCCCTTTCAAAAAGAATGTGCCGCACCGACAATTTCATTTATGCCAACAATGTTTTGGGACTCCAGATAAGAATGTAAGCCTGCAATGAGCCGCGGTATAGCAAACGGATCGACAAAACTTGCCGTTCCTACGGCAACTGCTTGGGCCCCAGCCATAAAAAACTGTAAAGCGTCCTGCACGTTTACTATTCCGCCCATACCGATAATAGGGATACTTACCGCCCTGTAAACCTCATATACCGCTCTTACTGCTACTGGCCTTACAGCCGGCCCGGAAAGCCCCCCGGTTATATTCCCCAAGAAAGGGCGCCTGCCTGCAGTATCTATCACCATCCCCCTCAATGTGTTTATCAGGGATAGAATATCAGCGCCGCCGTTTTCCGCGGCACGCGCCAGTTCGGCAATATCTGTCACATTTGGAGATAATTTTACAATCAAAGGAAGGTTGGATGCTTTTCGTACTTTAGTTACCAATTTATCGATGGTGTGTGCCGCAGTACCAAAAAGAATGCCTCCTTTTTTTACGTTAGGGCAGGAAAGATTAAGTTCAATAGCACAAATTCCTTCAGTCGTAGAAAGTTCACGTGCCAAAATAACATAATCATCCTCAGTTTCCCCGGCAATATTTACAATTATGGCTGCCCGGCAATTTTTAAGACGCGGGAGTTCATCTGCCAAAAAAACGTCCAAGCCGGGGTTTTGCAGCCCTATGGCATTTAACATCCCGGCCGGGGTTTCCACAACCCTGGGGGGAGGATTCCCCTGCTTTGGTTTAAGCGTAATACCGTTTACAACCAGAGCACCCAGTTCGTGCAGATCAAAAAATGATGAAAATTCCTCCCCGAAACCAAAAGTTCCTGAAGCGGCCAGCACGGGGTTTTTCAATTTTAAAGGGCCAAGTTCTACTTGCATATTTTGCATCCTACCAGACCACCTCATAAGAATGAAAAACAGGGCCATCGCGGCACACCATCCGGTAGCCGATTTCATCTCCGCTTTTTGTTTTAAGGGCACAACCTTGGCAGGCACCGATCCCGCAGGCCATCCTTTCTTCCAAAGAAAGTTGCAAAGGAAAATTCCATTGATCATTTTTTAAGGCCAGAGCCTGCAGCATGGGACGGGGCCCACAGGCAAAAATTTCTTCCGGTTTCAAACCTTTTTTTAGGGCCTTCACAAAAAGCCCGGTCACCAAACCTTCATAACCAGCACTGCCATCTTCTGTTGCCCAATGTATCTCTACTTCCGAGGGCAAATATTTCTTTAATGGTATAAGTTCACTTGCTGTTGAGGCGCCATAAAAAAGGAACACTTTTTTCTTTTCATCTGTCAGCTTTCTTGCTAAAAACAATAAAGGAGCCGCGCCAATCCCTCCGGCTATAAGTACCGAACAGGCAGCTTTGTCAATAGTTTCAAAACCGGAACCCAGCGGCCCCAGGCAGTCCAAGTTCTCACCAGGTTGTAAATGACTGAGCATTGCCGTTCCTTCACCGACAATACGGAAAATAACCGAAACCGTTCCTTCCCGGGGGGAAGTTCCCGCTATGCTGAAAGGACGTCGCAAAAAAGGGGCCAGGCCCTCCCTGATACGAATATGTAAAAACTGGCCGGGAACAGCTTTTTTCGCTGCTTGCAGGTTTTCAAGCAGTAAACAATACTGATTGAATGTGAGTTCTGTTATTTTTTTGACTTGCCCTTTAAAAAACATCATAACTGTATGCCACCTTATAACCTTCTTGTTCGTTAACAATCGACCTAAAAAAGGCAAATTTTTCACTGCCGGAAGGCAGCCAAAAGATAGCCGGGCAGGTATACAATACATGACATGCGTTTCTTGCAAAAATGCTCCTTTAAGAACCCCCATTAGAGTAAGAACTGCCAAAAAAGCCCTGGTTACCTGGGGTTTTGTAACAATCCGGAACAAACAGAAAAAGGGTCTGGTGCATGTTCCGGTTTTCAAAAAATCACGTCGGAGAAGATATTTCAGCACATCTCTTCAAATTCGGGAAAATCGTGGCTGAAACCTTTAACTTTGCCTTTCCACATTTTGATATCTCCATCTACCATAGTCATTACAGGCGTGCCGCTTAACTTCCAACCCTCAAAAGGGGTATTTTGCCCACGAGAATAAAAGTTATCCCTGCTTACTATGTGTTTTTTGTCAGGATCAATGACAACAAGATCTGCTGGTACCCCAGGTGCCAAATTGCCCCCGGGGACGCCAAGAAGATTTGCCGGTGCAGTGGAAAGATTTTCTATAAGTTCGGATAAAGAGAGTGCTCCTTTTTCTATCAATTTGGTCCAAAGAAGCGGAAAAGCCGTCTCCAATCCTACCACACCGAAAGGAGCGCTGAGAAAGTCTGTTTCTTTTTCCTGGGGATGGTGCGGAGCATGATCTGTTGCGATAATTTCAATGATACCTTCCTGTAAAGCCTCCAGCAAGGCTTCCCTGTCCGCTGAAGTACGCAAAGGTGGATTCATTTTAGCATCAGTGTCAAAACAACCTACTGCTTCTTCGGTTAACAGCAAATGATGGGGTGTAACCTCCGAAGTAAAATTTATGCCGGCATCTTTGGCCCAGCGCAACAAAGCAACACTTTCCCGGGCACTGATATGAGCCAGATGGAGTTTCCCGCCAACTTTTTGCTGTAGCAAAATATCCCTGGCTATCATTGCTGCCTCTGAAACCGCAGGCTGTACAGGTAATCCCAACTTATACCCATGGACCCCATCATGGACAACGCCATTGCCTGAAAGAAAAAGATCCTCACAGTGAGAAATCACCGGCAGGCCCAAAACAAGGCCAAATTGCAAAGCCCTCAACATCAGCATGCTGTTCATAAGCGGCCTGCCATCATCAGAAAAACCTTTGACCCCTTCTTGCGCCATTTCCCACATAGCCGCCAGCTTTTGACCCTTCAGGCCGCGTGTTAAAGCGCCTATGGGATAAACCCGTGCCAGGTCTGCTGCCCGGGATTTTTCTTTTATATAACTAACGATCTCCTTGCAATCTGCCGGCGGATCAGTATTAGCCATACAGGCCACAGCGGTAAAGCCTCCCGCAACCGCAGCTGCACAGCCCGTAGCAATAGTTTCCTTACTTTCTTGCCCCGGTTCCCTGAGATGCACATGGACATCAATCAGTCCCGGCATTACTATTTTTCCTTTTAACTCCAAAACGGGAACTTCTACAGGCCCCAGCGATAAGGATACTGCTTCAATCTTATCGTCTTTAATCAATATTTCAGCCGGCCCTTCCCAGCCGTTGACGGGATCATGTAAAATTCCCCCTTTTAAAAGCAAATCCATGCTCAGCTCCCCCTCCCGTTTAAAAATAAATCCAGGATAGCCATGCGTACAAAAACGCCGTTTTGCACTTGTTCCTGGAAAAGGATCCTCTGGGGGTAAATATTTTCAAAGTGTTTTATAACTTCCCAGTTTATTTCGATGCCTATATTCACCGGCCCCGGATGCATCAAAAGGGCATCTTTTTTTAACAAAGACATTCTTTTTTCATCAAGCCCATACAAAGCGGCATATTCATTCAATGAAGGCACGTAGCCTTTTGCCTGACGTTCTTTCTGGACTCTCAAAAGATATATTATGTCACCATCGGAAATCGCTTCTTCTAAATGATGGAAATAACTTGCTCCGGCAGGAACAAGTTCCGGCGGAAGCAGAGAAGGCGGGGCAACCAAGGTTAATTTTGCTCCAAAAAGCGGTAAGGCATAAAAGTGCGACCTGGCCACACGGCTGTGTACAATGTCGCCTATCATCACAACTTGCTTACCTGCCAAATCCAGGCCGCTTTCTTGCAAAGTAAAGATATCCAAAAGTGCCTGTGTAGGATGCTGATAGCACCCTTCCCCACCGCTGATAAAAGGTATATCCAATAATTGGGCAACGCTATTAAAAATACCGGGGGTGCTGTGGCGGAAAACCAAGGCGTCCGCACCTATAGATCGTAACGTTTGAACGGTGTCATCGATACTTTCACCTTTATTTTCGCTGGAGATTTCCGGCAAAAAATTAACAACCCTTCCCCCAAGTTTTTTGATTGCCAGTTCAAACGAAAGACGCGTTCGCGTACTTGGCTCCCAGAAAGAAAGAGCAATATTTTTACCTTCAAGAGAAGGAATCAGATCTTCTTGATTTTTTTTAAAATAAGCTGCCCTTCGTAAAATTTCCTGCAAAGCCTCCAGAGGATAGTCTTCCAAACCGAACAAATCTTTGAGAAACAAAACAGCAGCCTCCTAACACCCTTTCTCAGGGTCTGTTCTCAAATCTGGTGTCGCCGGGAAACCAGATACGGATTACAACCTGAATTGCCAATACGTACAGGCTGGCTGTCGCCAAGTAGGATTCAGAAACTGAATCAAAAAGAACCATGGAGCGCGGAGCGAACTCTCCTCCTCCTTCCCAAAGAATAAAAGTCAAAGGAAGACGGGGGAGTACGGGAATAATAATGCCGGCATCACCTTTATCATATAATTCCCCGCCGTGCTGTTTCCCTAAGTCTAAAAACTTGTCCTTATCATTATAGTAACGCTGCGCCAAGGGTATCAAAGCCTCTTTTTGAAAAGGTTTCCAGTGCAAGGGGCCGCCTTTTAAATCTAAAAAGGAGAGCCCTTGACCCCGCACCGGCAATCCACTGGCAGAGGTTAGATACTGTAAGATAACCACCTTCTCCTCTTGGGCAGGAGGCGGTATTTGCTCCTTTAAGTCTTTACCTTTTTCCAGAAAATTAAACTCCCCGGAAGGATAAGTAATAGACAAGGGCAAACCACAATATTCCAAAACAAATGTGTTGCCCTTAAAATGAGCCCCGCCGCGCTCTGCCATTTCCAGGGGATCACAGGCGGCATATTCTTTTACGACCTTGGGAAAAGCATTCCTGCTACACATTTTTATCCCTCCACTGCTAAAAATGATTATTCGGCAAAAGAACCCCTTTCTCCTCCATTTGCTATTTTTAATCTACGCAAAAATAATTGTGCTATTCTTCCCCTTTTATGTTAAAATATAGACATAACAGATGCAATGGGGGTTTTTTGTTTGCCAAAAAGAAACCGGTTTTTCTATTTTATTGTGCCTATATGCCTGCTTTTCGCCTGTTTTTTACATTTCTCCCCTCTGATTTTTTCCGAAGAAATGACTGAGGAAGAAGAACCCGCTTTTTCTTTATCGCCGGATTATCCGGATTATAATGTTGCTGAAGGCAGTACGAAGGAGGAACCAAAAATCGCTGAAAGACAAATATATGGAAAAGAAGAACCGGAACAAAAGTCTTCGGAAAACCATCCGGCAGAGGAACAAACAGAAAATCCTCCCGTCTCTCCGCTAAAAGATCCGGAAACCCAATCAACATGGGATGATGCCCTTTTGGATAAGATTTCCTTCCTTCAGTGCCCGCTTCCCGGAGCCGGGGTCACTTGCAGGGATTCCCAACTGCCCGGGGCTCCGCGCGCCTATCGAAATGGAATCCATGAAGGACTTGACTTTTATTCCGGGGCCTGCGGAATAGATATAAATTTCGGAGATCCGGTTTTTGCAGCTGGACCGGGTGTTGTTTATCGCATTGATCATGATTACCAAGAACTGCCTACGGAGGAAAGAGAAAAACAATTAAAAATATGTGCCGCAACAAATGATACGCCTGAAGATATTTTGGACATGCTCAGGGGCAGGCAAGTCTGGCTGGTCCATTCCAATGAAATAATAACCCGGTATGCTCATCTTTGCGAAGTCTCCTCTGAATTACAAGTAGGAAACCAAGTAGAAGCCGGCAGTTTTATCGGTAATATCGGCAATTCAGGTACCAGCGACGGAGCTGCAGGAACTACATCAGGTGCACATCTGCATTTCGAAATCTGGATTGGCGATGACTTCTTGGCGAAAGGTTTGTCCCCCCATGAAACGAGAAAACTTTGGGAACAAGTGCTGGAAAAATAGCTTATATTAAATTTGTTACCAAAAAACTGGTCGTTGGGCAAAAAACAAACCTTAAATTGGGCAAAAAAAAACATATTACCGGGCACCACACATCCAGCAATGCTTTTTAGTCTGTAACTGCTTTACACTTTCGGTATATCGTTTTTTCATTTCTGATCCTGCTTTGCAAGATAGATCAACATATTATGATAAGCCCTATGCTCTATGAATAACACGCTGTTAATCTGCCGGTACTTTGCCGAAACACTGGAGGCGGAAATAGCATATTGCTGGGCTAATTTTTTTTGCGTAATGCTTAGAAAATGGAATTTAGCCGTGGCATATTCCAAACCGGCGGCCCAGGTCTCCACTTTTTTGATTGAAGGGGCACAAGGATAAATGTTGTTTATATAATCTATCCAAATTGCCTGGGCATCTTCGTAAAACCGTTCGCTGTATGTTTTGCTTGAACGCATGTTTGCAAGTGTACAGTCCAATACATCCTGCCATTCATTAAGCCATTGCGGTGCAATCAAAGGGTAACATTGAATATCTATATCCCTCAGATGCCTTTCCCCAAATACGGTTACAAGCCCCTTAACCCCAATATTTTTAAGCGCCAATAAAGCCTGTAAGCGCAGCCGTTCTTTAATCCAGGGATTCCTGACAAACTCTTTTAAAGCTTTTTTTCCGATACCCCCCGGAAGTAAACCGTATGCCTGGATAGCTTTTTCAGCAACTTCTTCATTCTTTTGGTAAAGAGATCGCCGCAAAAAATCCTGTACAGCTTTGTTTTCCTGATATTCCCTGGCGATCCTTTCCTCATTTCTATTTTTTTTAGATTGTAAAACCTCGTTTTTTCTTTTGCAAGACACCTTTTTTCCCTCGTTTTCAAGTTCCTCTTCGTTTAGGGCTAAGAGCAGATCTTTAGCATCTACAACCATTTCCCCATCAGGAGAAAGCTGTAGGTATAAATTAAGATAATAGCGTGCTTTTTTTAGATTATCTACCAGGCCAAAATTTACAGCCATCAGAAAATAACATTCGGTCAAGAAAGGGTCAAGCTGATGCACAATAAATGAAAAAATTTGATTGGCTTTTTCAAGACATCCCATTCTACTCAATAAACATGCTAAGTTATAGTGGTTAAAAGGATTATCAGGTTCTACCTCGGTCATTTTTCGGAAATAAATCAAAGCTTTATCCAGTTTGTTTTGTCGATAATAATGATTTCCCTTCTGATAGTAGTAGCTGGGATTTCTCAAAAAAGATATGATTTTGCCGGAACTGTTTTTGCTTCCAGTCTTTTTTTTTAACACTGTTTTTTCACCACTACCAATCTAAATCTTTTTTTCCTTTATATTTATTTATTGGCAGGTACACCCTACATTATAAAATTCTATACGGCAAATGATTTTCCTGCCTAATTTAACTAATTTATAAACACTTTTGCAGTACTATTGAGGAAAGCCACCCCTGAAAATTTTGCGTTCCAGGAAACGATCCCACTCAGTCCAGTTGGAACCATAATCCTGACCTTTTTCCATAACTTGTTGAAACTGTTTAAGACGTGCACTTAAAAGATCAGCATGAAATAAAGCAAAAGCATTGAACGTTTTTGGTACTTTGGGTGAACCCCATTCTTTTTCACCGTGGTGGCTGATAATCATATGTTCCAGCTCCAACTTTAGATCACGTGGAAACAAGGGTAGTTTTTCCATCATCTCTCTTATAATACCTAATCCCAATGAAATATGTCCCAACAAGCGCCCTTTATCAGTATATTCAAAAGTAAGGCTTTCCAGGTCATATTCTTCAACTTTCCCAATATCATGAAAGACAGCGGCAACAACAAGTAGGGACCTATCAATTTGTTTGGTATACATTTTAGAAATATGACGGCATAATTCCACTACTTCCAAGGTGTGTTCCAGCAATCCACCAAGATAGTTATGATGAACCAGCTTGGCAGCCGGTGAAAGTTTAAATTTATTTACAAGCTCATGATCCTCATAAAATATATCCATAAGCCTGGCCAAATTTTTTTCTGTTACTTCCTGCCTGACTATTTTTTTAAGTCTTTGCCACATCTCATCTCTATCACGGGGTGAAGAAGCCTGGAAATAATCCCTGTTAATATTTTCTTTTTTTATTTTACTATAGTTATCAATAACAAGCTGTGGACCATAATATTCTTTTACTTCCCCCGTTATAAAAAGGACATCATTTGTTTTAATCTTTTCTCCTACCACTGAAATATCCCAAATAACTCCTTTAATCGTCCCACTGATATCGCCCAACACTAATTTTAAAAAATGTTCGCCGGATCTGGATGGAGAAGAAAAGGGGATTTCCCTGATATCGCTAACCACGAATTGTGATTGGACATAACTTCCAATCTTTAAATCTTTGACGAATTGTTTGCCCATAATAAATCTCCTCTGGGTGTATAGACCCAACTCCAATATTTTTGAGTTATTTATTAAAAGGCAGGCTTTGGAATAGCCTGCCTTAAATTAAGACATCATCGTCCTTGAAAGTTTGATGCCGGTTCTAAGAACTAGTCCACTTGGGGCCGTGGATAAAGCCCGGCTCTTTCCACAATTTCCGGGACAACTTCTTCCCAGGCAATAGCCATGACGTGGACTCCGGCAACACCCTCTATTTCCTTAAGACGTTGAATGGTTTCGATTGCTATGTTGAGGCCTTCTTTTTTTCTATCCTTGGCGCCCCTGATGCGATCGATTAGTTCATCGGGAACGATCATTCCGGCAACATTCTTTTGCATGTAGCGGGCCGCACCTATAGATTTTATTGGCGTTACACCGCCCATGATATATACCTTTTCATGGAGACCCAATTCCCTTACCTTTTCCATCCATTTTTCAAAGCGATCCATGTCGAAGATACATTGTGTCTGAATGAATTGAGCCCCGGCGGCAATTTTTTTGGCCAGGCGCAAATGGCGATATTCGAAGGGATCGGCAAAGGGGTTGGCTACTGCGCCGATAAAAATTCGGGGCAGGGGATGTTCCAATTTTTCACCGCTGATAAAAACCCCCTCATCGCGCATGTTCTTTAAAGCTTGGATCAGCTGCATGGAATCTAGATCATTGACATTTTTGCTTTGTGGTTCATTACCAAACTTGGCATGATCCCCCTGCAGGCATAGGAAATTTCTAACTCCAAAACTTACTGCACCTAACAGATCGCTTTGCAGACAAATTCTGTTCCTATCCCGGACAGTCATCTGCACGTTAGGCTCCAGGCCCATCTGCATAAGCGCAGCCGCTACACCAATGCTGGAAGTGCGCACGATAGCCGTCTGATTATCGGTAATATTATAGGAATCGACATGGTTGCGCATAGCGTCAGCATGATGTTTCAACGTTTCCAATTCGGCACTCATTGGCGGGCCCAGCTCCCCCGTTACCGCAAAATGTCCGCCAACAAGCACTTTTTCAAGATTACTCTCCGGTTTCAAGCCTGACATCCTCCCTTATCATTGTTCTTGGACCTCCGTGATGGGATGTGGACCAATCTTTGGGGGGTTGAATGGCATCCATTCTGTCGACCATTCCCATTTTTGACAGACGTTCATAAATCAGGTGCCAGGCGCAGTCAATGCTGTCATCGACTTCGCATTTTCCATTCTGGGAGCCTCCACAGGGGCCATTGAGCATACTCTTGGAACAACGGGTGATGGGGCATATACCCAAAGTTAAATCCAAAACACAATCACCACAACCAAGGCAATTTTCGCTCCAGACCCCCTGTTCTAAAGGATAACCCATAAACTGGGTGTTTAGCCCTGGCAGTATAATTTTATCCGGTAACCTTGCAGTCATGGTTTGTACACCTACGCCGCAAGCCAGAGAGAGAATGGCATCGCATTCCGGCATATTTTTAGAAAAATCATCAATATATTCATATTCACACTGCCGTAAAAGAGTATGCGTAAATATTTCTACATCCTTACCCTCTTTTTGTCGTAATAAAGAAAGGGCTGCCGCCGTTTCGGCCGCCTCTTTTTCGCCTCCTGAAAGGCAGACGGTTACACACGTTCCACAGCCCAAAACACATATTTTGCGGAAAGGCTCTAACATTTCGGCGATCTCAGCCAATGGTTTTCTTTCACCAACGATCAATTTTCCTCACCTTCCCTCTCCCTAAAGCCTTTGAAATAAATTGGGGCCGGAATGCAGCTGTATTAAGGTTTTAAATTAATAACCTAACCAGATCCTTGATCTAATTGCTAAGTAAGTTTCTGCGAATGTTTTCACATGCGTTGCTGCTTCTAATCTGCTTATGTTACATGTACTCTGTTATTACATTTGCTGCGAATATTAGCCTTATGATGTTTATATGTTTTTTTAAGCATTCGAAGAGCATTTCCAGCCCCAAATTTTAGCTATAGATTTTGTGTTTTAAATACATCTACGAAAGAATCACAATAAATGTCCATATTGAGAAGCACTCTGCCGGTAGCCACTGCAGCTATCAGTTCTTCGTCACAAGCATCAGCTATAGCAGCGTCCAGGCCGCAAGCCATGGCCATTACCGCAAAATTACGGTTGATCAATTCCCGGTTTTCCGTTCCCTGGGAAATATTGCTCAGCCCAACCACCGTCTTGGGAGAGGGGTCGGAGAGCAGTTTGACCTGCCGTAGAGTTTCAAACACTTCGGGCCCGTGATCCTGGCCTACGTTACAGGGCAAGACAAGGGGATCTATATACAGACTATCCAAAGGTACACCATAAGCATCGCAATTGGCAACCAGTTCCATAGCCAAGGCCACCCTGCTTTCGGCATCCTTGGGAATACCTTCTGCACTCATCGCCAGACCGATTACTTCGGCGTTATATTTGTTGGCCATCGTAAAGATCCTATCCATTTTATCTTGGACAGCCGGCACAGAGTTGATCATGGCCGGTCGTTTGCAAACCTCCAGGCCGGCTTCGATAGCATCATAGTCAGTAGAGTCCAAACAAAGGGGCAAGTCGCTAACCTCCTGAGTTACTTCTACCAACCATTTCATGGCAGAAACACGATCCGAGACAGCTGGGCCCACATTTAAATCCAGATAACCGGAACCCATGGCTTCCTGCTTTTTAGCCCAATCTTGGACAGGCTTGGGATCTTTTTCCCGAATTGCCTCAGCAATATCGCGAAACATCCCGTTGATCCTTTCTCCAATTATGATCATAAAATTTACCTCCTTCCTTTAGGATTAACTAACTATTTTGCATAAGTTCGTCGATATGTGTTTTGATTATTTCCACTGCACGGGGATGGCTCATCACCAAAATGTCCGTTCCTGAGTGCAACATAGCCATAGCTGTAGCGGATTCCCAGGCCAATGAACGATCTGCCTGTTCTCCCCATTCGGGTTCTTCGTCTTTGGGGACATAGG
This sequence comes from Bacillota bacterium, assembly GCA_012798755.1. Classification (GTDB taxonomy): domain Bacteria; phylum Bacillota; class Dethiobacteria; order DTU022; family UBA8154; genus UBA9862. The sequence continues at coordinate 34,934 of JAAZMP010000065.1, read as the reverse complement.
TTTCTTTTTTGTTCCATACTTCTTGAGAGACATTAGCTATGGCAGGCATGGCCAGCATACGATCACCCTGCAAAGCGCCAAAGCGTGCTCTTTCCATGATCGAATAGCTGTATTCTATGCCGTAGCCAACAGCGGAAATAACGGGGTCGATGATAATTTTATCCAGTAATGGAGTGCTCATCTCCGCAATGAGAATATTTAACTGCTTGCAAATGTTAATATCAACCGGCGATTGGGCAATGATGCAATGTTTGTGAGCCATACAGGCACTGGCAACGGATTTGTAGTTGTCTTGCTCGGCAGTACCCAGTAATAGGTTTTCGCCGGCTCCGGCTTCCCCAATAGGTCCAATAATTTCGTTGTCCTTTTCACTTACCCCACAACCAAGAATAATCAACGGAACCTCAACCGCTTCCAGTACTTTTTTCAAAACGGCCACACAATCTTCGGCAGAGGCATCCTTGCGATCAGGGTGTGCACCTTTGAACCGAAGAGCTATCAGATCCGCACCATATTCATCTACACACTTTTTTGCCCAGGCAGCAGGATCCTCATAAACATCTTCAAAATAGCTTTTTAAGTTGTCAGGCCATTCTTCGGGAACGATATCCCATACTTCCATAGCCACTACGGGGCGATTGGGGTTTTCTCCTTCGAAATGTAGAAAAGGTAATGCCGTTTGGCCGCCGACCTTGATCGTTTTGCCGCGCGTACCGCCCTCTTCTTTGGTAGCTCCTAAAACAACTTCCCGCACCTGGCTTCTATATCTCTCTTTTACAATTTCAACTGCCATCGCTCTTCTCCTTTCTTAAACCAATACGATTATTTAACAAGCATTTTTGACAAACAACTTAATCTTTAAGAAAAATCAGGAGATCAACTCTTAGGCAAAGTGCTCTTTGGCATATTTTGGAATATCAGCTGATTCACGCGGTCCAACCAAAACATCCCATCCGGATTCCTCTTCCAGCTTGCCTTTGAGAACAGCAACTCCTCCGGGAAGTACAATTTTACGGTGTTTTACTTTATCCTCCAGACCGGAATCTTTTATCGCTTTGGTAATCGTTTCCGCTGTAAACTTGTTATCGGCATATGCTGTAAGAACGGAAATGCCCCCGGTATCTACGGAGAGAATATAGCTGGGAATACGAGTCGAATCCACTTCCCCTTCTACCAGGAAATATGTCAAAGAGAAATTGGTAGTACAATATACAGGCGAATTTTCGTCCACTTCGCCGACTTCGTGTGCGCCGGCTTCTACGGCAACAGGTTTTTGTGGATCAGTGTAGACATTTGCTCTCCAGCTCATTAATGGTAAATGAATTTCTCTTTTAGCGGTTTTCATGACCACTATGCTGGCATATTTGGCCAGATAGGTCCCTGCCTGAAGCAGTTCTTCTTGAGGATCGTCCTTGCTGGTAAATGTAATCGTGGGAAAACCGAAAGGACGGAATTTGTTTTTGACAGCCTGGCGGCGAATCTGGGTCATATCCACCAGAACCTTGCCCGTATCCCGGGAACCGGGATCCAAGACTAGATCATTATGCCCCAGGGCAACAATTTTTTCTACCAATTCAGCCAAGCTATTCAGATCTTCACCCTTAACGACCAAAGGGCAAGAGTTGGCCTTGGCTATTTCTGTCATCTTTTCATAGTTATCTTTGTTTGCAGCATACAGAAGCGGTTTTTGTGCAGCCAGGACCTCTAAAGCTGCTTCTATGGCTGCCGTATCATCGCTAATCAAGAGAAAAGCTTTCTTTGTTTTAGCAGAAGCTTTTTCCGCGGCAGATTTAAAGGTAGCCGCATCGCCCGATGCGTTAATCAGGGCCACCATATTAGACTCATAATGCTGGCCAACGTGTTCATATTCCAGCGCATTTATGGCTTCAACTTTTGCTTCAATATCTTCTTCGTTATCATTAACGATAATTGCAATCGCTGTCAGATGGTTGAAGCGCTTATCATGGCGGAAGATCTCAGTTTCATCCCCCATCTCCAGTTCATTTTCGCCTACACCGACTTTTACCATGCGAATGGGCGGAGCAGAGGCCGAAGCAAGTGCTTCCTTCGCCTCGTCTGAAACGTAAGGACAAAGGTCCAGAGTTGTTTTCCCGTTTGCCAGGGCCATGGCAAAAGCCAGGCAGGTTGGAAAACCGCACTCCTTGCAGTTGGTTTTTGGTAAGTGCTTAAAAATTTCTAATCCCGTTAAGCCCATTTTTTCGACTCCTTTCTATATTTATGCTTTGCATTAATGAAGATACCCTGTAGACTTCATCGCTGTGCTCCATCTAAAGGGTCCCTTAAAGGTCATGTTACATCAAAGGATCCATGGTTAAAGCTGGGTGACCTTTTTCTTCCAGGAAGGGCATGATTTCTTCAGCTGTTTCCCCGATAGTTTCATCGGCGATCTTGTCGGCGAAGTTTTCTCCCAATCCTTGTGCTTCTGCGGATTTGTTAAGGTCATCCCCCAACCAATCCTTCAGTTCTTTAGGCAGCCAGACCAGTCGGCCCAAGCCGCCGTCTGCGCTGATGAATTTTTTGCTGAGAATAAAGGTACGCCCGTGGCCCATAAAGCCGGGGGTCTGTACACCGCCGCCAACCGATCCAGCCAGCGTGGAGAAACTCATACCGCAGGGAGTCATGCCTCCGTGTTCACGTGTGGTAACCATAACGCCGTTGACCTCTGGCACAATACCCATAATGGCTTCGAAACAGCCGCAAGAGGTCATGGGCCGGTCGATAAAAGAATACATGGAGCATTCTTCTATGGTGCGGTTCGAGTTAAGATAAACGTACTCGTTTATAGATTCCCAAATACCTTTTGCTTCATCAATGAGACCTTCTTTTTTAACCGGTTCGCAGGGCCCGTTGGGGTCGATTTCATAGGAAGCCTTGCCATCCAGCCAGCTAACTGCACCACAAAGCCCCAGGCGTTCCGGTGTAACGATGCAGACGTGGTTGGGAGCAAAGGACTGACAAAGCTTGCAGGAATAAAATTCCTCCACTGATTCGTCAGTCAACCCAGCCAAGCGGGCATCGCGCTCCGCATAGACTTCCCGCGCTATTTTCAAGTTCTCCTCCACTTTTTCCGGATCTGTATAAATTTTGACCTGTACGCGGTCGACAATGGCGGGGAACTCATCTTTAAATTTAGCAATGAGCAGGTCGCCGTAGTGACGGAACTTAAAGCCTCCGGCTACACAGTCTTTGCTCACCCTGTACCAGGCAATGTCACGCTGTGCTGTATGCCACAAACCTTCACCGTAGTTTATAAAGTCGTGGATACGGCGTTCCAGAACAGCTTCAAAATCCACCTGCATCTTCCGCCCGTAGATTTTAATGTCAAGGCCAGCGCTGATAGCCGAACCTTCTTCGATTTCATCTATATCCGGTCCAATAACTTCTATTTTACCGTCTTCAATTTCATCTTCACTTACCATCCTGACCAATTCAAAGGAGGATGTGCGGCCACCGCCGAATTCAAGATACATATCTCTTCTACGGATAGCTTCTCCTTCGAAGGCAGGTGCAACCATAAAGGGTACCGGGATATCAACGATTTTCAGTTTGATCCCGCGAACTTCCATCGCTACCTGCACCATGGTGTCATAGTCCGGATGAGAGATATACCAGTTTTCTATCTGTTCATCCTCAGGCAATTCGTGGTCAACCAGCACCGGGAAGCCCATAAAAATAGCTGCAAAATGCGCTGCAACCTGCACTTCATCTCTTTCACCAAAATGCAAGACAAAAGCGCGGACCCGGCGGCGCTGGTAATCCCGCTGCTCTTCCCGTGCACCGGGGGTAATTCCACCAAAAGCCAGGCCAGCACGCAAAGCGTAGTTTACGGCATGGATTACCTGTGTAAAGTTTCCGGTGGGGAAGGTAATAAAGTCAATGCCCAAGCGGCATCCGGCTTCAATAGCCTGGTCGATCACTTCATAGCTCATAAAAATCATGAAACCCTTGGACTGCAGGTCGGTTACTATTTTACCCAGGGCCTCTGAGGATTTGGCTTTGCCAACTAGAACTGCCTGCCCGGGAATCGTCCAGTCCACCAACAAAATTCCGTAACGGCGCACGATCGGGTCGCCTAAAAAGCCCGTCCAGGGAGCCACATGAGGATTTTCACCGTCAATATAACGCAGAACCTCTATAATTTCTGCGGCATAGGCTGTAGCCTCTCCACAAAGCCGGGCATTTAGAAAGTTCAGCTCTTCCCTGATCTGGTTGCGCAGGCGGTTCAAAATGGGCACCAGTTCACCTAATTTTGTTACCTGTTCACCGCTGTAAGCAGTGATCACCGGCATAAAATAACCGGTATCGGGATAACTTACGGGGTGTTCCGGCCCATAGCGCCTGATCGCTTGATTTAGCAAAATTTCGGCATAGCTGGTGGCAATTATCGCTCCATCGTATGCCTTTTGAAATAACGGTGTAGGGGGATTGGCCTCATCAATTACACCGTCAAATATTTCTTCAAAGGATTCTTCCCATTCCCTTCTTAATACGCCAGTATCTGCCATGTGAGTTCTTACCTCCTTTTAGAACAGCACAAAATATTACCAAGTTGCCGAAATGGTTTCTGTTTCGTAGGTTTCCTTGGCTTTCTGGTGCATCTTTAATTTCCAAGTTCTTTCATCCAAAGCCTCAAGAATTTTTTCTGCGCTCTTGTGAGGATCTGTTTCCCAAATAAAGTAGCCGCCATAGACATCGTGGGCAATCTGCAGGGCAATACCATCTACCAGTTGGCTACCGGGAATCGGCGGTACAACGCCAACGTGTGTAGGTAAGCCTAAGGTAACCAACCAGCTGCCAATGGCAATAGCCTTTTCGCTCATTGCTTCCGGTGCACTGGCTGCATAGGGAACCTTCGGCGTATCCATTTGCAGTTCTTCAGCCATATAGGTCATCAGATCATAGGCCCGGGAGTTATCCACACAGGAACCCATGTGGAATACTAAGGGAAGCTTCTCTACAAGCTTATCCTTGTTGGCTTCGTTCAAACGGCTCAAGAAGGCCTTAAGCCCTTCGCCGGCATATTCTTCCACAGCATCCCAATTGAGCATACCGGACTTGGCATAAGCCTGTGCGGCACAACCTGTGGATACAAGCAGAACGTCGTTTTTAGCCAGTTCTTGGGCAATGACGATATGGTTTTCATCGTGAATACGCTTTAAGTTATTGCACCCGCAAAGCAGGCAGACCCCGCGCAATTCGCCAGAAAGAATGGCATCAGTAAGTACGCTGATCGGCCTGTCCGGGTTTACAGCTGCGAAGATGTCCAAAAGCGCTTCTGTACTGAAACCGGCAACAACTTTATGTTTAACCTGAGGAATAACAACCTCTTTATTTCTTTCTTTATAGGCACTGATAGCAATCTCTACAACTTCACGAGCTTTTTCCATGGCTCGGGATTCATCAAAATCCAAGTGGTAGGATCCGGGAATTTTAACGGAAGGGCTAGTAGTAATAATACGTGTATGGTAACATTCCGCTACCGGTTGGATCCCCGGCATGATGCACTGGATATCCACTACCATGGCATCGACAGCCCCGGTCATGATAGCCAGTTCCTGGGAGGCATAGTTGGTAAGAATGGGCACACCCTGCCTCATCAGAAGCTCGTTACCGGTACAGCAAATGCCGGCACATTTGATCCCTTTTGCGCCTGCCTCTTGTGCTTCATCTTTCATTTCGCGGGCAGCTTGCACAACCATTTCGCTAAGAATGGGGTTATGTCCATGAACAGCGATATTTACATAGTCTTCATCCAAGACACCCATGTTTGCCTCTGAGACAACCGGCTCGGGCGTCCCAAACAAAACATCCGAAAAACTGGTGGCAATATGCTCGCCGGCATAGTCCGCCAAAGATACTTCCAGGCTCTTAAATACAAGGTTAACGGGATCCGCATCCATTCCCACGTGTGTTTGAGCCATGGCATCGGCGATAGTGCGATGTATACTGCTGGGGAGAATATTGCAATCCTGGAATTTCTTGGTCCTTTCAGGAACTATTACTTTGGGGAGCCAATACATATCTTTTCCGTCTAAACGATTGAAATCTTCTATAGCGATTTCTACTAATTCCTTTAATATTTCTTTGTCCTCTTTGCCTTCAATGGAAACATCCATGCGCTCGGCCAAGGCATGCAGTTTTTTGGTGTCTGTAATTTTGTAGTCAGTTACAGTGCCCTCGACTACCTCCCGGGCTAAAAGCGTAGAATGAATCCCATGATCGGCGTGGGCGGTACAGCCACCTAATTCGTGACGAACCAAGTTGCGGGCAACAATCGTATAAGCGGTTGCCCCACAAATCCCTTTGTCAGCCCGCCTGGTAATACGGCAGGGTCCTTGAATACATATATGGCAGCAAATCCCCTGCTCGCCGTAGTTGCACTGCGGCTGCATTTTCAGGTAACGGTCGTAAGCAGTCTCTATACCGCTGTCCTTTGTCCGTTCAAGAATTTCTAAAACAGCGGGATCAACACTTCTGTTGCGATCTTTCTTCTTCTTTTTAGCTTTGTCAGCCATAATGTTCTCCAAACCTCCTCTTTGGTTAATCAAAAAAGTACGAATACAACCCTGTTTTTGTAAGCCCTATCCGGTTCCCGTCACCTCCTTAATTCCCCTTACGATTTGCAAGTAAACATCTTCAATACCTTCCAGCAAACTTTCTTCTTCGAAACGACCCGGTGAATCCATCATTGATTTTTCCCATATTTTTTCTTCAAAGGGTAAAATACCAAAAATTTCATCTGGAGAGAAATTTTCAGTCAGATACTTTTTTTCCACATCTCTGCGAATCTTATTACCCAGTATCTTTACGTTTTTGATGCCCAATTCTTGTGACAGCTGTTTTACTATGCCGGCCGTCTTGATGCTCGTTCTTGTCGGTTCGGTAACTATTAGCATCAGATCTACCCCCCGGGCCGTTCCCCGGGCAAGATGTTCTATACCGGCACTCATGTCCAGAACCACTACTTCTTCTTTATCCAACAACAAGGAATTCAAAATAGCATTAAGAAAGGAGTTCTCCCTGCAATAGCAGGCTGAGCCTCCTTGTTTGATACCACCCATAATTAAAAATTTGATTTTGTCTTGCTGCAAGCTATAGTCATCGACAACATCTTCCACGTCCGGATCAAGGTTATAGAAAGCACCTGTCCCGCCGCTTTTCTGTTCGATAACCTCTTCCATATCCACCAAAGGGGTCAACTCGGCCAGCTTTTGTGGATCCAGCCCCAAGGTCAACCCCAAACTGGCATCCGGATCGGCATCAACGGCAAAAACATGGAAACCATTTTTGGCAAAAAGATAAGCTAAGTTGGCGGCAACGGTCGTCTTTCCCACTCCACCCTTGCCTGATATAGCAATTTTCACCGGAACATCCCTCCCACCAAAACGTATTACTTAAATGATGGTACTTTTTTCAAAAACTGATATTCCCTGGAAGCAATTCCCCCAAAAACTCTTGGTTATAGACTAGACTAAGCAAAGCGGGCAGCAACTCCACATATCTTTAAGTTCTATAATCAGGCGCTAAACCCTTTTTATATTTCGGAGTATAAAAATTTTTTGAGAATAAAACGATACATACGATACATATCTTCATTACTTCTTGCTATTTCGCTAACCCTTGTCTGTATTCCTGCACCAGAATTTTCTCAATTTAATTTTTAACAGAAAAAAGGGGGATGATAAAAAAAACTGCCGCTCCTTAAAACGGCAGTTTTCAATCAAAACAATTCGGGTATTCGTTTTTTTTATTGTTCTTTTTGACTTTGAGCAGGATTCACTTTGTCTTTTTCTTGCTTAGTAAAGACAAGCTTTTTCCGATCTTTTTCTTTACCAACGATTATAATATCGCCGGTAGTAAAATTCCCACGTAACATTTCCTCGGATATTCCATCTTCCAACCTTTTTTGGATAACACGCCTTAACGGGCGGGCACCATAGGTGGGATCGAATCCTTCTTCAGCCAGCAATTCCTTAGCCTCCGGAGTTACTTCCAACTGCAGATCATAGTCGGCAATACGCCTGCTTAGTTCATCTAACATCAGATCTACTATTTCGGCAATATTTTCCCGGGAAAGTAGCTGGAAAACGATAAGATCATCAACCCTGTTTAGAAACTCCGGACGGAAGGTCCTTTTAAGCTCGTTAAGCAAGCGATCCTTCATCTGTTCGTAGGTTCTTTCGGCATCAGTAGGCCTGAAACCCATTCCTTGCTGCTTTTTAATAAAGTTTGCCCCTACGTTGGAGGTCATAATTATTACCGTGTTACGGAAATTGACCGTCCGGCCTTTTCCGTCTGTCAGGCGCCCATCTTCCAAAATTTGCAGGAGGATATTGAAGACATCGGGATGGGCTTTCTCAATTTCGTCTAGAAGGATCACGCTATAGGGCTTGCGCCGAACCTTTTCCGTCAGTTGGCCGCCTTCGTCATAACCCACATATCCCGGGGGAGCCCCGATGAGACGGGCCGTAGTATGTTTTTCCATATACTCTGACATATCTAAACGGACAATATTTTCTTCGTCCCCGAAAATAGCCTCCGCCAAGCTGCGGGCCAGTTCTGTTTTTCCCACACCGGTAGGCCCCAGGAAAATAAAGGAGCCTATGGGTCTTTTGGGATCCTTTAAGCCCGCCCTGCCGCGGCGTATGGCACGGGAAACAGCGTGGACGGCTTCATGCTGGCCAACAACCCTTTCGTGCAATATTTCCTCCATGCGCAACAGGCGTTCTGTCTCTTCTTCCGCTACCTTTTTGACAGGAATCCCCGTCCAACTGGCCACAATGTGGGCAATGTCTTCTTCAGTGACCACGGTTAAATCAGAAACAACTTTTTTCTGCTCCCATTCTTTTTTAAGCTCATCCAGCTGGGAGCGAAATTGCTGTTCTTTATCCCGCAAACTTGCTGCATGTTCAAATTCTTGGTTGCGAACGGCTGCCTCTTTTTCCTGGCGGAGATTTGCCAGTTTATCTTCCATCTCCTTCAAATCTGGCGGAGCGGTATAATTGCGCAGCCGGACGCGGGAAGCAGCCTCATCGATCAGATCAATTGCTTTGTCAGGAAGGAAGCGATCTTGAATATAACGATCCCCCAGCTTGACGGCTGCATCCAAAGCCTCATCCGTAATTTTAACGCGGTGATGTGCCTCATAGCGATCCCGGAGGCCTTTTAATATTTCATAGCTTTCCTCCCGTGTGGGCTCTCCAACCATGATGGGCTGAAAACGCCTTTCCAAAGCCGGATCCCGTTCAATATATTTCCTGTATTCATCAATAGTTGTAGCCCCAATAGCCTGCAGTTCACCTTTAGCCAAAGCCGGCTTGAGTATATTGGAGGCATCTATGGCTCCTTCTGCCGCACCGGCACCGATGATTGTATGCAATTCATCAATAAAAATGATAACAGTTCCCGCCTGTTGAAGTTCCTGCATTAATTTACGCAGGCGTTCCTCAAATTCACCACGATATTTGGTCCCGGCCACAACAGCGGCCAGTTCCAAAGTAACAACCCTTTTATCCCTTAGTATATCGGGAACATTTCCTTCGGCGATGAGTTGAGCCAACCCTTCTGCAATGGCTGTTTTACCAACGCCGGGTTCCCCAATCAAGCAAGGGTTGTTTTTTGTTCTCCGGCTCAAAATCTGGATTACTCTTTCAATTTCTTTTTCACGGCCGATAACAGGATCAAGTTTCCCTTCTTTGGCCATCTTAGTAAGATCGCGGCCAAAAGCATCCACAGTTGGTGTCTGGGGAACGTTTTTGGCGCTCTGTCCTCCGCCTATCTGGGCCGCCCCACCTAACAATTGGATTACTTCCCGGCGGGCTTTCCTTAAATCTATTCCTAAAATCGTCAGCACTTGGGCCGCAATCCCTTCACCTTCTCTTAAAAGCCCCAGCAAGAGGTGTTCCGTCCCTACATAATTGTGACCAAGGTTTTGCCCTTCTTCTATGGCTAATTCTATCACTTTTTTGGCTCTGGGCGTGTAGCTGATACCTTGCGTCAGCGTTTTTTCACCCTTGCCGATAATTTTTTCTACTTCCGAACGGACACGGGGCAATTGCACGCCAAGATTTTGCAAACTGCGCGCCGCAATGCCCGATCCTTCGCGGACCAGGCCCAGAAGGATATGTTCAGTGCCGATAAAGTTATGGTTCAGTCTTTTAGCTTCCTCTTGCGCCAAGACCAGGACATGCTGCGCCCTTTCCGTAAATCTGCCGAACATAAACATTTCCTTTACACTCCTTTCAATTAAGCCAGGACAGCAAAATACTGCCTGTATGAATCAATTTTTATAGTAGGCAAACCCAGGTTGCCCCATTGCCGGTGGTTAATCACCGCGCAGTTCCCTTTGGATCTGCGCAGCTCTTTCCAGATCCCTTTCGTAGGCGTTCAAAGTCTTTCCGGTTAGATACTGCAAACACCCGGGCCGGGTCAATACCAAAAGCTCATTTAATTTCTTTAAAGGAATGCTTTCGATAAGGCCCAAGTCCACCCCAAGGCGAACATCTGAAAGAAGCTGCATAGCCTCGTTTGAATCTATCATACGGGCATGTTTAAGAATCCCAAAAGCCCTCCCGGCCCTGTCGGCCAGCTTTTCCCTGCCTTCATTCAAAAGATGTTCCCTGGCATTTTTCTCCTGACTGATAAGCTGCTTCGTTACCCCATAAAGATTTTGCCATATTTCATTTTCTGATTGGCCCAACGTTATCTGATTGGAAATCTGCAGTAAATTGCCTACAGCTTCCGTCCCTTCCCCATACAGCCCTCTTACGGCAAGGCCTACTTGGTTAACAGCCGACAGTATACGATTTATTTGCCGGGTAATGGAAAGGGCGGGAAGATGCAGCATGATGGAGGCACGCAATCCGGTGCCCACATTTGTCGGGCATGCTGTAAGGTACCCCTTTTCTTCATGAAAAGCATAGTCAACCTGGGATTCCAAAAAGTCATCATAATAAGATGCTTCCTGCCAGGCCTTTTCCAGCTGTAAACCGGGCATGAGGCACTGGATACGGAAATGATCCTCTTCATTTACCATAATACTTATGACTTCATCATCCCTAAGCACAATGGCACTGAAACGGCTTTCTTTAGCCAAAAGCGGACTGATCAGATGTTTTTCTACCAACACCTGCCGGGATATGGGTGCAAGAGCACTGATATTTAACATGCGCAAATTAAGTTTGCTGTTTTTCTCATCCCGGTTTTGCACGATTCTTTCTATCAATTGATGAACCTTTTCCCTTTGCCCGTCAGATGCAAGAGGAGGAAAAGGAAGTTTCCGAACATTTCGTGCCAGCCTTACCCTGCTGCTGATAACAATATCGGCCTCCGGGCCACTACCTTCCATCCATTTACTGGCAATACCCGCCCTTCTTTTTTCCGGCACTTGGCTACCCGTTTGCTCTTCCTGAACGATTTGTTCTGATTCCGGCGGGTTGCTTTTGTTTTTATGCCTTTCCTTTTTATCCATGGTCTTCACCTCCGGAGGAAATCTCACCCTCCAATTTTCGGATTTTATCCCGGAGTTCGGCCGCCTCCTCAAAGGCTTCTTCGTCAACTTTTCTTTGCAGCTTTTCCCTTAAACGTTCTATTTCCCTTTTGGCTTTGACAAAGGAGCCCGCCCTGGCCGGAATTTTGCCCATGTGCCTTTGGTTGCCGTGGAGACGGCGGAGAAGGGGAACCAAATTTTCGCCAAAAGCTTCATAGCATTGATCGCATCCCAGCCTACCTATCTGGCCAAACTGCGCATAAGTTAAACCACATTCAGGACATTGCAAACCACTGTAACTGGAAGGCGCCATCGCATCCGCATCCCCTGAGGGAAAAAAGCTCATCAGTCCCGAAAAAAATTGATGCAAGGGAAATTTGCCTTCAAAAGAAATATTTTCGCCTTTTTCCCGGGCACAGGTGTCGCAAAGATAAAGTTCGGTTTTGTTTCCATTAATAATCTTAGTTACATGCACAGAGGCAACTTTTTTCCCACATCTTTCACAAAGCATATTTCTCCGGTTCATCGCCATCCGCCTGCCTGGTGGAATAGTTGAATTTTTGTTGAAACCATACATAATTATATCGGGTATTTTGGCGATATGGACCGGTTTCACCACCTTTAAGTTTATCTTTCCCGGACCACACATGTTTATCTTTAGAAATACTGCAACTTCAAGCAAGTTTAAGCAGCATAAGAAGCATGTCTTTTAATAACCGCCCTCTCAATTTTTCTTGTAGAAGCCTATCCTCGGCTTCGATGAGAAGGCTGTCCATGGTTGCTTCCATTAACTTTGACTCCCTCAATGAAACATATTTCAAATCATACAGCCTTTGAATCAGGCCCCTGGCTTGATCATCCGTGATCTGGCCGTCAGTTACATCCTCAATGAACATGTCCAGAAGACTTTCCAAAGATGCCTTAAGTTTTCTGATGCGCAGGAAACCCTTCCCTCCCCTTTTGCTTTCAACCATATAACCTTTTTCCAAAGTAAACCTAGTCTCTAAAACATAATTTACCTGGGAAGGGACACAATTAAATTTCCCGGCCAGCTCCTTCCTTTTGATATCAATATATCCTGAGGCACTGTAATTAAGAAGTTTGCGTAGATAATCCTCCATGCGTTCAGTTACATTGCTCATTTCCTTGTCCTCATTTCACCCTTGAAACTAGCTTTTTCCTGATGCGACTGAATTATTCTTTGACCTTCTTTGACCTTTAAGAGCATTATACCCTGGGTCTGGTTTAGGTGCAAACTTCATATAAAGGGAAACAAGCCCCTTATCCGGCAATACCCCATGTATAAATAAATTAACGCCCGAAACTATATTTGTTTGGACTATTACTATCTTTTTCTTTAAAGTGAATAAAGGTCAGCATCTTGAAGAAATGTCCGATGCCAGAATAATCAGAGGGAAACAAAAAGGAGGAGAAGGAAATTGTAGAATATTTAGTTATAGCACACGCCCTGTTCCTTAAAACTATTTTTGCCACTGTTCCTGCTGGAAATACCATTTTTCCAGTTCGCGGAAGGTAGGAACCTTTTTGCCTCTTTGACATACCGTTTTTATCGCTTTTACGTATAGAACCTGGTAATAATAAAAATAGGAGCTGCAAACGCCGCAAAGATTTGACCAGAGACATTCATGCCGCCACAATTTCAAAAGCAATCGTGTGCATTCAGGGCAAGGCTTCCAGCGGAAGGCAAAAACCCATTCCCAGAAATGTTCCTGGAAAACATGTAAATTTTCTTCTATCTTTTCTCTTTTTTTTTCCTGCAGACTTATTACTTTCACCGAAACTTGCTCCTTGTTACTGTATTTTTTAAAAACCTTTCTATTGTACTTCTTTATTTTAACCATACTAAGCCCGGTGAATACATTTATTTTTACAAAATTATGCGCGCTGCTTTTTAAGGCAAATACAGTTTAAAAAAATAGGGTCGGATCTGTTAACCCGGGATACAAACAAAGTTGTACCTAACACGGGTTTTAAATCCAACCTTTTTTCCAACATTAATATATTGCCTAAAACAAGTCCTAAAACAAAACGTGGTTTGGGATAAAATCGGGAATAATTTTTACTTGGAAGGCATCATTCGCCAAGGTAGGTTTTGCGGACTTCGTCGTTTTGTAGTAATGAAGAGGCTTTATCGTGCAAGGCTATGTTCCCTGTTTCCAACACATAGCCCCTGTGGGCTATGCTTAAAGCCATTTGAGCGTTTTGCTCGACCAACAAGATTGTCGTTCCTGTACGATTAATATCCTCGACTATGCGGAAAATTTCGTTAACGATCATGGGGGCCAGGCCCATAGAAGGTTCATCCAACAATAGCAACCGGGGGCGGGACATAAGAGCCCGGCCAATGGCCAGCATTTGCTGCTCGCCACCGCTTAAGGTTCCTGCCGCCTGTTTTTCCCGTCCTCTGAGCTGGGGGAAAGTATCAAATACCATTTCCATATCTTTATAGAGCCCATTTTTATCTTTCCTGGTGTAGGCACCAATATACAGATTTTCCTTCAGCGTAAGACGGGGAAAAATACGCCTTCCCTCCGGCACATGGGAAATGCCCATTTTAACAATATCATGCGGCGGCACATTGTTTATTTTTTTACCACGAAAGTAAATTTCCCCGGTTGCAGGCCTAAGCAACCCGGAAATGGTTAGCAACGATGTTGTTTTGCCGGCACCGTTTGCCCCGATTAAGGTGACGATTTCCCCTTCTTTTACCTGAAGGCTGATATCTTTCAAGGCCTGTATATTATCATAAAAGGTGGATAAATTTTCTACCCGCAGCAAAGCATTTGCCCCCTAATTAAGCAAAGTATTATTATGGCATCCCGGTACCAATCGATCTTGGCTTTTTATTTCTTCTTTTAGTTGGCTACACCTAAATAAGCATGGATAACATCTTCGTTTTTCAAAATTTCCGATGGTGTGCCTTCGGCTATTTTTTTTCCATAATTCAAAACGGCAATTCTTTCGGATATCCCCATTACCACTTTCATATCGTGTTCGATCAGCAGAATAGTTTTATTCATTTCATCCCTTATTTTGGAGATAAGTTCCATAAGATCGTTCGTTTCTTGGGGATTCATGCCTGCCGCCGGTTCATCAAGCAGCAGAAGTTCGGGATCCGCCGCTAAAGCACGGGCTACCTCTAAACGACGCTGTTCACCATAGGAAAGGCTGCTGGCCTGCTCATCTTTTTTGTCTTCCAGGCCAACAAATTTCAGCAGGGACATAGCCATTTCCCGAGCATTTGCTTCCTCTTGTTTATCTTTTGCTCTCCTTAGGACGGCCCCGATCACTCCAGACGATGTTTTGGTATGCCTGCCAATGAGTACGTTATCAAGCACGCTCATTTTAGAAAAAAGGCGGATGTTTTGGAAGGTCCTGGCCAGTCCTTTAGCTGTAATCTGATAAGGTTTAAGGCCATTAATTTTTTCCTCTTTGAAAAATATTTCTCCTCTGGAGGGCTGGTAATGGCCTGTAAAAAGGTTAAAAAGCGTCGTTTTGCCGGCACCGTTCGGCCCGATCAAGCTCATTATCTCTCGTTTCTTGACAAAAAAATCTACCTGGTCAACAGCCTTTAGTCCGCCAAAAACACGGCTGACTCTGGCAGCATCCAGGACATAGTTGTTTGAATTTGATGATGTCATTTAAAAAAATTCCTCTCTTCTCATTCTCAGGGAGAACTTTAGAAACCTGTTTTTTTGGTAATGCTTAATTTTTTTAAAATAGAGTCTCCCAAGGAAAAACTTTTCCCGGCCATTCTTTCCCCGATAAGGCCCTGGGGCCTTACCCGCATCATGATGACCAAAATAGCCCCATAAAACAACTGCCTATAATCAGCACTGGCTCTCAAAAATTCCGGTATGGTAGTAAGAGCAACTGCGCCCAAAACTGAACCCCACATATTTCCCAATCCGCCTAATACGACCATACAAAGATGTTCGATAGAACGCATAAAACCAAAGCTGCCAGGATGGATGTAGCGAAAATAGTGTGAAAAAAGCCCCCCTCCTATACCGGCAAAAAAAGCCCCGACCCCAAAAGCAAGAGTTTTAAAGTAAGTCGTATTTATCCCCATTGATTCGGCAGCTGTTTCATCCTCCCGGATAGCAATAAGGGCCCGGCCAACCCTGGAGTTTAAAATGCGATTTAGCACAAACAGTGTAAGCAAGACAGCTACAATGACCCATAACAATGTTGTATTTTTAGGTATGCCCCGCAAGCCCACGGCACCACCGGTTATTTCCAAGTTTAGAAATACGATGCGCACTATTTCACCAAAACCCAAAGTAGCAATAGCCAAATAATCCCCTTTAAGTTTCAGGGTGGGAACACCGACAAGAACTCCAAAAAAAGCGGCTACAAAAGCACCAAAAAGAAGCGACGGTAAAAAAGGAAACCCCAGTGCCAGAGTAGCAAGTGCGGAAGAATAGGCCCCTATGCTCATAAAAGCAGCATGCCCTATGGACAGCTGCCCGGTGAAACCGGTTATCAAATTGAGACTGGCTGCCATAATAATATTTATTCCCGCCAGGATGATTATCTGCAAATAGTAAGCACTGATCAATACACCTGTCACCTTCTTAATCATACTGCATTATCTATATTATACTACACTATACTTTTACCTGTAAAGATCTTCCTATCAAGCCTGCCGGTTTAAAAAGCAGCACGACAATCAATATGGCAAAAGCAATAGCATCACGATATTGTGAAGAAATATACGCGGCCCCCATAACCTCGGCTATTCCCAGCAAAAGGCCTCCCAGCATAGCCCCGGGGATACTGCCTATACCCCCTAAAACAGCGGCTACAAAACCCTTAAGGCCCGGCATTAATCCCATCATGGGAGTGACGGTACGAAAATAAACACCGACCATCACGCCTGCAGCGGCACCCAGAGCCGAACCTACGGCAAAAGTAATGGTAATCACACTGTTAATATCTATGCCCATCAGGCTTGCGGTATCCTTATCCTGGGCCGTGGCGCGCATGGCTATGCCAATCTTTGTTTTCTGGATTAAAAAAGTTAAACCCAGCATTAAAAGGAAAGAAATCGCAAGAATAATCAACTCTACCCTGGAGATGGTGAACAAGGAAGTTTTGTACACCTCGGAGGCAAAAGGGCTGGGAAAGGAGTAGGGGCGTGCCCCCTTAACCAACAGAGCCAAATTTTGCAAAAAAATAGAAGCACCGATAGCACTTATAAGCGCCGCCAATCTGCTTGAACGGCGTAGGGGCCGGTAGGCAAAAAACTCTACCGTTATGCCTAAAAGAGCCGCCAAAGCCATAGCCAAAAGAAAGGCTGGAACAAACGGCATCTGATAGACCGTTACCAAGGTCATCCCCACAAAGGCACCAAACATATATATTTCACCATGAGCAAAATTAATCAATTCGATAATTCCATACACCATGGTGTAACCCAGAGCAATCAAAGCGTAAGTACTGCCCAAAACAATCCCGTTTATCAATTGTTGAAAAAACATTTCTCCACCTCAAAACATCTTTCCCAAAATTATGCTATGAGAAGGAGGAATAGCCTCCCCCTTCTCATGCATTTATGCCGGTTTTTGTTTAACATCCGGTATTTACCTTATGCGTTCGAAAACCCCATCCGTAACTTTTAGGATCAGAACATCTTTTATGGTATCTCCTTCTTCATCAATGCTCGTATTGCCCGTAATCCCGGGGAAATCTTTGGTTTCGGCCAGACCTTCCCGAATTTGTTCTGAAGTAGTCCCTTTGGATTTGATTGCTTCTATCACAATGCGTGCCGCATCATAAGCTTGAGCCGCAAACATATCGGGTTCCTCACCAAAAAGCTCCTCATATGTGTTTACAAAATTTTGTACGGTGGGAGACTCATCCCCGGAGTGAAACCCAGCTGTAAAAATAGCCCCCTCTACCGTGTCACCTCCTATTTCTACAAGAACAGGAGAATAGAAACCATCTGCCCCCAGAAACTGCACTTCAAGGCCCTGCTCAACGGCTTGCTGGGCTATTTTAGCCGCTTCCGTATAATACCCGGCTACAAAAATGGCTTCCGGATCTTTCTGTTGAATACTGGTAAGTTGAGGTTTGAAGTTTTCATCATTATCCATGAAGGCTTCCACGGCCAGTACTTCTCCCAACGAATTTGCCGTTTCTTCAAAGGCATTTTTCAAGGCTACACCGTAGTCATTATTAGTATAAAGGATGGCAAATTTGCCCAGGCCCAGCTCTTCTACAGCATATTCCGCCAGCTGTGAGGCCTGCACTTCATCGGATAAACAGTTCCGGAAAAGATAAGGGTTGTCCAAGGTAAGGCCGGTGCTTGTGGAAGAGGGAGAAATAGTAGGCACTTTGGCACTTTTGACAATCGGGCCGCCTGCCTCCGTTTCCGAACTGAGAACAGCCCCGACGATCACGTCTACCTTGTCTTGATCGATAAGTTTGGAAAAAGCATTGGCCGCTTTGGACCAATCTCCTTCGCTATCTTCGGAAACGAGCTCCAAAAATATGCCCGGTGCTTCTTCATTGTCGTTGAACTCATCGACAGCAATTTTTACCCCGTTCCGTACGCTGGTACCATAAGTGGCGGCTCCCCCCGTCAAGGGTCCTACCGTTCCCAGCTTTACCACGACAGAGCCCGCAGATTCGCCATTTGCCCCATCTTCTTGTTCCGGTGCCGTTCCGGGCTGGGTACAGCCTGCAGCGGCAAAGACAAGGACAAAGGAAAGAAGCAAGACCGCCAACACATTGAAATAACTTTTATTCATTTTCATTTTCTACATGATACCCCCTTGTTTTTTATACAAAAAAAAGAATACTTAAAACAAACACGTCCCTAAAAATTACCGCCCTCCTAATATAAAAATACCCCCTAATATTTAAGTTCAGCAATACTTATTCCACAAAATAATCAAAAAACCTGCTTTATGATCTGGTAAAAACAGATATTTTATTATTTATTTTAAGTTGTATTGAATTAAAAAGAGCCGCTTTATAAAATTTTGCGGCCCCTTAAAATAGATTATTTCGTTCGGGTAATGACAATGCTGCTGCGTAACGCAGCAGCCAAAACATAATACAAGGCTTTTCCCGGCAAGGCTAGAATTTAAATTTTTTCAGTTCTTCATAGAGAAATTTGGAAGCCGTTCCCAACTCCCCAGTGGCTACAGTGATCTCTTCAACAGCGGCCAACTGTTCTTCTGTCGAAGCTGCCACTTCTTCGCTGGAGGCGCCAAGTTCCTCTGTAGAGGCCGCAATCTCTTCAATTTTAGTCATTAGCCCCTGGACCGAAAGCATAATTTCCCCGAATTTTTCTAAAGAGCTATGCATGGCTTCACGGCCGGAATCGACAACGGCAACACTTCTGTCCATTCCCGAAACGGCAGAGGCTGCATCTTTTTGTGTATCGCTGATAAGATGTGATATTTCCTCAGCAGAGGCAGAAGAACGTTCGGCAAGTTTGCGCACTTCATCGGCGACAACAGCAAAACCGCGGCCGTATTCCCCGGCTCGTGCCGCTTCAATAGCAGCATTTAAAGCCAGCAAATTAGTTTGTTCAGAAATTTCATTAATAACCTGGATTATTTCCCCAATTACCGCGGAGCGCTGCCCTAATTTGTCGATGCTGTCTTTTAACCCCAGAAAACTTTTTTCGATGGCTTGCATTTGCTCCAAAGCCTTTTCCATTTCCGTTCGGCCGGAGGCAGCCTTAGCAACCGTATCCGAGGCCTCATCGGACATAATCTGGGCATTGGAACTAAGAGTGCCTGTAGAAGAAGCAACTTCGTTCGCAGAATCGGCTACATCCTGTACAGAGGCATTGATGTTTTCGGCAGTGCCAGATACTTCCCCGGAAAGAGATTCCACCCTCCCCGCAAGCTCATTAATATAGATAACAAATCCCCGTAAATCTTTGACCATTTGGGCTACAGCCTGTCCCATAAGACCGACTTCATCGCCGCCAAGTTTTTTTACGGTAACGGTGAAATCTCCTTTGGCCAAAGCGTTAAATACTTTGGAGAGATCTTTTAAGCGTCCCACGATCTGGTTAGAGAAAAAAATAGAAAACACTGCACTAACCACAATTGCCACTGCCAACATAGCAAAAGCAATTTTCCTGTCGCGACTCTGTTGAAGATCATAGGGCAAAGTGGGGGTGCCAGCAAAAAACATACCAATAACATTATCTTCTGCATCCCTTATGGCTGCATAAGAACCGAAAACATCTTTACCGCCGGCCATTTCCCGGCTTCCAGTCCGACGACCAACCCAGCGTTCTTCTTTTTGTCCCTCCTGGCCCTCCTCTTTTTCCTGTTCTTCTCCGCCCAAAATTTTATCCAATACATCAGCATCCTCAATAGTTGTCTCCAGAGCACGGTTGCCTTCCATATCCAGCATCGTTGTGGCCACACGTTCATTACCTTTAAAAACAGTAAAGTCCACTCCAATGCGTTCCTTAAGTTTGTCCAGATAAGCGTTGTCAATAACCCTTCCGACTTCGATTATACCCGCAAACTGGGTTGCATAGCTGGAAACAGGCCCTGCAGAATAAAGCACCAGATCATCTTCGTCAAATTCGAAACCGTGGACAAGTTTTCCGGAACCAAACCCCAAAGATTCCTTTAACAAAGGCCTTGCACTGCCATCGCTTCCGATACTGCTCGGGTTATGGATACTGTATAGTACCTTCAAGTCCGGATCGTTTACCTGCAAATGTGTAACCCCGTAGTAGCTGTTATAGGTACTATACAAGGGTTTCATTTCCGCTTCAAGCATTCCAAGGTTTTCCTCTACAAGGGCATCCATCAGATCGTACTTCAAGGAATTGGTCAGCGATTTTAACAACAGCTCTTGTTCCTCCAACAGCAATTGAAAAACAGTTAACTTGTTATCAATATCCTCTGTGGCCTGCTTTTCTATAAAACTCATGCTTCGGGAGGAGAGAACCAAGGTAATAATTATACAAAAGATTGCTACCAGGCTTATCGAAAACAATAGTAGCTTTTGCCTCATGCCAAATGATACTTTGCCTTTTTTGAATTTCACTTTTTTCAACTTTTGCTTGAGGTTCGGGAAAATGTCTTTAATCTTGTTTATAAGTTTTAAAAACACAAAATATTCCTCCTGTTATAAGAAGTAATGGCCCCGAGCTGCATGCTTTTTTGTTTTGTTTCCGAATGTTTTTTATTAACAAAATTTCTGCCATCGTAATTATCATCGGTAAAAATCAATTTATTTTAAGCCATAAGATTTTAAAATATTAAAGTTTTAAAAAATAATTTACGACTGTTAAACTGCACAAAAATACCGGGTGTTATGCTTTAGCTTGTGGGGTTCCTTGGCTGTTAAATTGACCACACGGGTAAATTATTCTCAAATTCTTTGAAGATCCTGCAAAACAGGGGCAAAAAGATCCCCTTTTTCATGCAACCGGGGCAAAATGTTTCTGATGTTAAAGGAAGTGGGTAGAAAAGAAACTGCCGCCACCTCTTCCCATTTTAAAGGGGCAGAAACCGGTGCCCCGGGTAAAGGACGCGGCGAATAAGGAGCTATAAGGGTCTTGCCTTTGGCATTTTGCAGATAATCAAGATAAATTTTAGGGCCCCGTTTCGAGACTTTTTTTTCCAGGGTAGTAATAGTTGGATACAGCTTGTAAACTTCCTTAAAAACATCTTCACAATATTTTCTTACATGCTCATAACTATAGACGGGGTACAAGGGAAGATATACTTGTATACCCCGCGAACCGGATGTTTTGGGATAGCAACGCAAATTTTTTTGTTTGAGCAGTCTCTGCAAAGCCAGGGCAATAGTGCAAACTTTTGAAAAGGCTACGCCCTCCATGGGGTCCAGATCAAAAACGGCAAAATCCGGGCAATCAAGTGTGTTAATGGAGGAAAGCCACTGATGGATCTCCAAACAAGCTTGGTTTCCCAGCCAAGTTAGGGTTTCCGGCCCCGAAGCCAAGATATAGTTGGTTGTTTTTTGACGATCGTGCTCAAAAGGAAGTGTTTTAATCCAGGCCGGCGCCCCCTGGGGACAGTTTTTTTGGAAAAAACCTTTTTTGTGGATACCTCCGGGAAAGCGTTGAAATACCAAAAAGCGATTCTTTAAATGCGGAAGCATATAAGAAGATACATCCAGGTAATATTTTATCAACTTGTATTTATCAAGGCCCTCACCGGGCCACAGTTCTTTCTGCAAGTTGGTAAATGTAATTTTTTTTTCATTTTCTTTTAGGGTGGGAGACAAAGACAGCGCCTCTTTTCAAATGTATTTAAAATATCGTCAGCGCGCAAGGCGCGGGGCCCGGAGTTTGAGGCCGGTGGTCCATTCATTGAAAACAACCTTTACTTTTCTATGGGGCTTTAGCCAGAGAAACTCCCGCTCTCCACGGGCAGGGGGCGGATTTATAAAAGGAGAGGCATTAAGGCTGTCTTTTTGTGATCGTTCATACCAGTTGCCCAACTCCTTCTCTGTCAAGCCGCTGCTCACACTGCCTATGTAACGGAGACTTTTTTCCAAGCCGGATATTTTAGCGTCATCATTTTCATAAAGTCCCAGAAGTAAAGAGATCGGGTTTTTGTTCCTAAGCGCCAACCCGCCCACATAGGCTCGCAAAGTCTGTTCCAGTTTGGTTTTTAGCCAGTAACTGGATTTACGCGGCCCAGGAATGTAGGGACTGTCTTTTTTTTTTGCTACGACTCCCTCCATACCCAGCTCCTTAACTGCCTGCAACAGCCTTTTTCCATCACCATAGCTGGACGTAAGGTACAAACTACCGTTTTCAGTTACACTTTCCTTTAAAATTTCTTGTCTGACCTTCCAGGGTTCATTTAAAAGCCAAGCACCATCAATGAAAAGAATATCAAAAAGCATGTAATGAACCGGGGGCAACCTTATTGCCCCGGAAATATTAACTTTTCCGGCACGTTCCCTCTGCATCAAGGTATAAAAGCTGGGGCGCTTATCTTGCAGGGACACCAGCTCCCCGTCGAGAATAAAGCTTTCAGCTGTGACAAGTCCCGGCAGCATAGCAAGTTCCGGATAAAGCCCGGTTTTATCTTTTTGGCTTCGGCTTTGTAAACGTATTTTTGTCCCTTTCCCGAAAGCCAGCAGCCGGATCCCGTCCCATTTCACTTGGTAGGCAAAACTACTGTTTTTTTCCAGGATCTTTTTGGCTTGGGGCTCCATAGGAACTATTTTTTTGTCGAACACGATCAAAATCCCTTTTATATTATTTTTTAGCGGATATTACTGCATCTTTATCAGGTTCTATCCTTTTT
Organism: Bacillota bacterium; assembly: GCA_012798755.1. Classification (GTDB taxonomy): domain Bacteria; phylum Bacillota; class Dethiobacteria; order DTU022; family UBA8154; genus UBA9862. The sequence continues at coordinate 12,131 of JAAZMP010000065.1, read as the reverse complement.
TTACTTTTCCGGCAGATTTTTTTTTCGCATTCTTGGCCTGGGTCCTTTCCACGCTGGCTTGCAGGGCCTCCAGCAAATCGACAACCTTTTCCCTCTCCGGTAAAGGAGCGGTAACAACCTTTTTACCTTCTACCTTGGCCTGTATTGCCTCTAACAATTTTTCTCGGTAACTGTCCCGATATTTTTCCGGGTTAAAGGGCGCTGTCAAATTAGCGATAAGCTCCAACGCCATTTTCAACTCTTTTTCCTGTATCTCCGAAACCTGGGGCCTGTCGGGCAGAGCCTCCGTGGAGCGGACTTCATCCGGATAATACATGGTAGAAAGAGACAAAATTTCACCATAGCATCTTACCACGGCCATAGATTCTTTTGTGCGCAGGGTAATCATGGCAACAGCAATTTTACCGGCTTCCCGCATAGCCCTGTGAAGCAGCATGTAAGGCCTGCCGCCGGTGCCGTCGGGGGCCAAATAATAGCCCTTTTGGAAATAAATGGGGTCTATCTCTGCGATTTTTGCAAAATCGGTTATTTCGATAAGGCGATCATTTTTCCCAGCCGCAGCCTTTATCTCCTCTTCCTCCAAGACCACAAAATGTTCCCTTTCATATTCATAGCCACGCACAATCTCCTCCCAGGGAACCTGTTTTTGGCAAGTAGTACATATTTTTTCGTACTTTAGGGGAGTGTGGCATGGAGCATGTAAATAACGAAAGTTGATATCTTTTTTCTCTGTAGCCGCAAAAAGCCGCACCGGTATATTTACCAGCCCAAAACCAAGAGATCCTTTCCACATTGCTCTCATTATAAAAAGCCCCCTCGGTCTTATTATTTCCGGCCGAGGGGAACTATACACTTAAAGTTTATGCTTTTAAAAGCAATTCCGCCCAAAATAGAATTGCCCGAAAAAAACATTTTTATTTGTTTTAAGTTAACTGCTCAACTATGCGGCAAAAAACACTATACTATCAAGGCTTGTCTTCCTTATACGCCGGATACGCCGCTGGAAATCATTATGGACGCTAATAGCCGTCATCCCGGCCCCAACATGTTATTTGCGTTTACCTCGGGCAGTTGTGCTTTAAAGATAGTTTTGCTATTTAAATTGTGATATGTATGAAGTAATCATTGGTAGGACTTGTAGTTTGTAAATTAAACGAAAAAGAGCGGGCAGTTTCGACAAACAATCCATCCGTTCGCCTAGATATTACTGTCAATTATCTTTTTGAGTTCTTCCTTTTGGCGAAAGCCTACAATAGTACTTAGAAGTTCCCCGTTTTTGAAAAGTATCATCGTAGGTATACTCATAACCCCATAACGGGAAGCTGTAGCGGGGCTTTCATCAACATTAACCTTTACAACTTTTATCTTTTCACCGTAGTCACCGGCTATTTCTTCAAGGACAGGCGCCACCATACGGCACGGGCCGCACCAGTCGGCCCAAAAATCTACCAACACCGGTTCACGGGAATCTAAAACCTTTTCTTGGAATTGTTGTTCATTGATCTCTATAGGTTTTGACATTATCCATCCGGCTTAGAGAAATAAAACCCGGAACTTACCTCCTTCCATCTTTCGTTTTAGATTGGCTCCAAAAAATCTACCGCCATCATCGCCGCAACGGCACCGTCCGAAGCTGCTGTAATAACCTGCCGTAAGAATTTCCGGCGCACATCCCCGGCGGCAAAAACGCCGGGAACCGAAGTCTCCGTCTCTTCATTGGTAATGATATAACCCTGTTTATCTGTTTCCAACCCGTTCAAAAAAGAAGTATTGGGAATACGCCCCACATATAAAAATGCACCATCCACAGGCAGTTCTGAAGTTGTAGAATCCTTGAGATTTTCAATGGTGATTTTTTCAAGTTGTTGATCTCCATCAAAGCTTTTAACAATCGTATCCCACAAAACCTGCACTTTGGGGTGACGAAGAATTTGATCCTGCAGGAAAGAAACCGCTCTTAATTTATCCCGGCGATGAATCAGGTAAATTTGATCGACAAACCTGGTCAGGTAGAGAGCTTCTTTGACAGCAGCATCCCCTCCCCCAATTACGGCAACCTTCCCGTCATGGAAAAAAGGCCCGTCACAAGTGGCGCAAAAAGAAATACCCCTGCCGCGGAGCAGTTCTTCCCCGGGAACCCCCAAAAGGTTGGGAACGGTTCCTGTAGCTACCACAACGGTACGGCCGTAAAAGTCGCCTCCGGAGGTTGATATTTTTTTGATATCTCCAAGTACATCCGCTTTTTCAATACTGGCAAAAACAATTTCGGCACCAAAACGAAGAGCTTGCTTTTCCAAAGAAAGGCCAAAATCCACTCCGCTTATCCCCTCCGGAAAACCGGGATAATTATCCAGGTGATCGCTTGACGTTATCTCACCACCGGGGGTCATCTGTTCCAAAACGAGCACCGACAGGTCAGCACGCCTTCCATATATAGCTGCTGTCAGCCCGGCAGGCCCTGCACCCAGTATCAGCAAATCATAGACTTTTTTTCCCTCTATATCAGGGGGCAATTTAATATTTCCCTCCTTGAAATTTAATGTTTTAAGAATTTTATCAAAGGAGTTCGGAAAAAGCAAATTTTTCCGGGTTCGGCTGCAGGAGGCGGCATCTTGGATGCCAAGGGAGGATCCTAGGGTTATACTGCCCTAAAATAGATGTTGGTAACAATAAAACTTGACAGATAAAATAGCTTTTAGCTTAGTCTTTCACAACTGTTGATATTTGCCCGAACACTTTTTCCAGATAGATACCCGGCCTGATCGTTTCACCTTTAACGTTTTCAACACGGCAGTAGCGGCTAAATATCTCCAGAGCCGGTCCGATGCAAGCAAAAGCCAGATCTGAACCGCAGATTCCTTGCCTTTGGAGATGTGCAGCCCAACTGTTCACACGTTGCGGTAACTCGCGTAGTATTTCCTCCCAGCTGCCGACGGGTGCGTTTTCAGGTCGAGGACGGCATATCAGATAAACATCGGTTGTAAGATTTGTAAAATCTTTTCCCCGGGAACAGGAGGCTGTCCCGGTGCTTATCGGCCACGATGCAGTTATAATCCAGCCCTCGTTGATCAAACCTGTAACGAGTGCTTCCCGGCCCTTGGCGGTCTTGTTAAAAACAACGGAACATATATCTTCCCTGTTCAGCATATGTCTTCCTTTGGAAAACAATTTGGCCACCGCTTCTTCAAACCCGGCATAGTTCTCCGGCTGTGGGCTATCACTTTTTGTATTATCCGAGACCGTCACGCTGGACATAACAAACGTGTTTTCAGGATTTCCGGGAGGAGATAACAGCAAGTGCCCCGGTAGGGCCCGTTTAAGCCAGGGAAGGAAAAAATTTGAAAAATCATCGCAGGGATTTGCACCATAAGCCGGTGGATCGGTAAACCAAACCCGCGGGGTACTATCAGACAGCATATGTTTAGTTCCATCATTCTGCTTAACCCGTCCAATTTTGGAGCCCGGCCAGGCTTCAATAACCCTGGTAACCCAATCGATGGCGTTTTCTATGCCCCCCGGCCCCTTTCCAAAAAAACTGCCCTCACAAAAGTCCCAGGATATTGGCAGCGCCTGGCGGCTAAACGTACGCACAATAAGCTGCCTTTGCACGTCCCATGTACAAATTGAACTTAAATAATCTATACACCGATCCATTACAATTGCCATCGCATCTTTTATGATCGGATTTTCTATTTTCTGTATGCATCGTGTCAAAAAAACCAGCGCCAATTTCTGCCGTGCCGTAAAGAGATCGCTCCAGCGTGACATTCCATATTGTTGAACGCGAAAATTGGGCGTCCCTTCGGGGGGTAAAGAAACATCCGGTACCGGGGGCAGCTCTTGCTTATTGCTTTGTTCCCAATCGTCAAGCATCTGCTCAAGCCGCTTTTTCGTCCTGTAAACTGCCCTGTAATCTTTTTCTGTCGGCAATCGATAGTGATATTTCCGACCGCGCAGGGTGACCACCGCCAAAAGGCGCGCCCCTCCAATGCGGCGGCCCTTTTCATTAAATATTACGTCGGCACCCCCGCGCTGTTGGGATAACTGTTCGCGCACCTGTTCCGATGATATTATGTTGCCGCAGCAAAGACAGACCGCCCTGGTACGAATTATGCTGGCCTCAGGAATACCGAGATCCGTTATAGGCTCAAACAGCTTAAATTCAGCAAAAGGCGGCCCTTCTCTTGGTTTGATTACCTTGTAGCGCAAAGCTTTTTTGCTGCGATCATCTCTACAAAGCCAAAAGGATCTAACAAGTGGTATTTCCGCGCCACAATTTGAGGAAGTGCATCTGATTGTACGGGCCCAAAGATGGGCATAAGGCATTTCGCCGTCAGGATCTTGCGCGTAAAATTCAGCCAGTTCCCTCATGGCTTGCTTTTCTATTTCCGAACCCATGCGGCGCAGTTCTTCCGCCAGCTCCCGGCCATACCGGGGTATTTCCTCCAATAAAAACTTCAGGATAAGTCGGGCAATAGGATTGGAATCGCCGGCATAAGCATCGCAGCCAAGCCTTAGGGCCTCCAGTGGCATAGAACCCGCCCCAGCAAAAAGATCCATAATCAAAGGCACTTTTTCCGGGTAGGCAGCTTCAACAAGACCCCGGCCCATCTCTATAAAATCGGGCTCGTTGGCATTACCCCAATCCGCAAAGTCCCCAATGAATTTTAACATGGCTTTGCGCAAAGCCATATCCCCATATTCCAGAGGATCCTTTAAATCTTGCAGGATAACACCTGCTTTTGTTTTGAACTCCTCCGGACAATGACGATCACAGGGATCGGGCAAGAGTAGAGCCAGAAGTATGGCCCGGCAAGCCGCCAGTGGTTGCCTTGCCCGCCACAGGTGTAACCCGGAAGGATGCCCGTAACGGACAAACTTCTCGCGCATCGAATGATTGGATACCTCATTAATGGGAAATTCTACTTCAACAAGCCGCTTGCATTCTTTGGAAATCACTTATTACATCCACTCTTTTCTGTTCACGCTTTTAATTTAATCAAGCTTTTTATGACCGGTTCTTATCCGGTTGGTCTTTTTTTTAAAATAACATTGTGTTATAATGAGTAAACTAACAACCAAAAGGAGGCCTTCATTTTTCATGAAGAAACAGGTACAAACAACCCTGGAGAAAATCCGTCCCGCACTTCAAAACGACGGAGGCGATGTTGTCCTTGTCGACGTTGAGGATGACGGTACTGTTAAGGTTCAACTAACAGGAGCTTGTGCGGGTTGCCCTATGGCCACCATGACCCTTAAGCACGGCATAGAGCGACTGCTTAAACAGGAAATTCCCGGCGTTAAAGAAGTTCTTTCCGTATAAGCCGTTATAATAGGATAAAAAAACTTGTAAGGCTTTTACCAAAATGCAATCCACTCTTGAGCCGGCATTAAAAATGCCGGCTTTTAACTTTGATGCGGTGCTATAAGCAATGGTTAACAGCAAAAATAGATCAAAAAGTTGCTTAAGTAACACTTATATGTCAAAATAGGTGTTGAAGTAAACCCAAGTAAAAAATAATGGCTTACAAGATTGCTAATACTACCATAAATTATATCATAACAAGCTATATACGGCAAATAACCGGCGATATTTTAAAGAAATTTGCGTAAATACTTTCTTAAATAGAGCCAAGGTTCATCTTTTCGCCAAGAAAGAGGAAATTTCGGCACATATAACTTCAAATAATCCCAAAAAGGAGGTGGCCGGCCCCATATTTTGCCAAGGCAGCGGGCCGGACATTTGTGGGTTCTTTACTGCTTATTCGCTATGGAGAAATTGCTTTAAAAGGCAAAAATAGACCTTTTTTTGAAAAAAAACTGCTTCAAAACATTAAAGAATCGCTTCTAGGTTTGGAACCCTACCGGGTTTTATTCCATCGGGGGCGCTACTATGTGGAAATTGCCGAGGACAATTTGTTTCCGGCACGGCGCAGGCTGGAGCGGGTTTTTGGCATCGTTTCCCTAAGCCCCGTCTTCACCGCGGAACTCGACTTGGAAGATATCTGCCGCCAGGCACTTATACTTTTGAAAGACAACTACGAGCCGGGAATGACCTTTAAAATCAACACCCGCCGGGCCAATAAAAAATTCCCCGGTACCTCCCCGGAAATCAGCAGCCACGTGGGGGCATACCTCTTGAAAAGCGGCCTCCAACTAAAAGTAGACGTACATAACCCGGAGGTTAGCATAAACATTGAAATAAGAAATGAAGAGGCCTACCTTTATACCCAATCCTTTCCCGGATCGGGAGGCCTCCCCGTAGGGGTAACAGGCAGGGGGCTGCTACTACTTTCCGGAGGTATCGACAGCCCCGTAGCAGGATGGATGACCCTAAAAAGAGGAGTTCACATAGAAGCACTTCATTTTCACAGCCCCCCCTTTACAGGTGACAATGCTCTCAACAAGGTGATAGATCTTTGCCGGTTGCTCGCTGCATACTGCGGCAAGATAACCCTTCACCTGGCCCCCTTTACAGAAATTCAAAAAGAAATCCGTCTACAGTGCCCGGAATCAATGCTTATCACCCTAATGCGTAGAACGATGCTGCGTGTAGCCGAACGCCTGGCAAAAAAAAGAAATATACCGGTTATTTTCACTGGTGAGAATTTGGGGCAAGTTGCCAGCCAGACTCTGGAAAACCTCATAGCCATAGATGAAGCCACCGCGCTGCCCATACTGAGGCCCCTTGTCGGTTTTGACAAGGAAGAGATCATTGAAATATCACACAAAATCAATTCTTTCCCTATCTCGGTACGGCCTTTCGATGATTGTTGTACGCTGTTTGTCCCCAAGCATCCCATTACCCGGCCTACCGTAGAAGAACTTCAAAATGCAGAGGAGAAACTCCCTCTGAAAGAACTGGTCGACCGCTGCCTAAATACCATACAGACAAAACAGATCACCGCTTATGAAAGGGTGTAGTAAATGGAAAAAATGGAAGTGTACCTGGATAACGGGGCCACTACCCGCCCCTATCCCGAAGTGATAAAAGAAATGCAACGGATCATGGAAGAAAAATATGGCAATGCTTCTTCGCTCCACCGGTTCGGCAGCAAAGCTGAAAGAATCATCTCTTCTTCCCGGCGCACGCTGGCAGAATTGTTCGGTAGCAAAGATAGCGAGATAATTTTTACCTCCGGAGGAACAGAATCAAATAACCTCGCTATCCAGGGAATAGCCAGACGTTACAGGCGGCGTGGAAACCACCTTATTACCACCGCCTTGGAACACCCCTCCGTTTTACAGTCTTTTCAGCAACTCGAAGAAGAAGGTTTCGAGGCTACCTATTTGTTGCCTGACAGCACAGGGGCGATAGATCCCCAAAAAATCGCCGAAGCGCTTACACCACACACCGTGCTGGTCAGCATCATGCATGTCAATAATGAGATTGGCTCCATCCAGCCTCTTGCCCGGATCTCATCAATTATCAAAAAACAAAACCCCGGCATTTTTTTTCATGTAGACGCCGTCCAGTCCTTCGGGAAATTTCCATTGCATCCGGAAGAACTGGGAATAGATGCCCTGAGCATAAGCGCCCATAAGTTTCATGGTCCCAAGGGAATAGGCGCCTTATACTTAAAAGAAGGCGTGTTCCTGAAGCCTCTTTTCCAGGGAGGCGGTCAGGAAAAAGGGATAAGGCCGGGCACCGAAAACACCCCTGCTGTAGCAGGCATGGCTTTAGCTGCCCGTCTTTGTTTTGACAGGCAAAAAGACAAGATTAAACAACTTAGGGGATTTAAAGAAAAACTGATATCCTCTATAACGGCAGAACATCCCCAGGCAAATTTAAACGGCCCCCAAGGGGAAGAAGGAGCGCCTCATATTTTGAACATATCCTTCCCGGGGCTCAAAGGAGAAGTCATCCTCCATGCCCTGGAGGAACACTCCATTTATGTTTCAACGGGATCTGCCTGCCACTCCGGCAGCCAAGACCCCAGCCACGTGCTCCAGGCTATAGGTATCAGCGATGAATGCTTGGAAGGAGCTGTACGCATAAGTTTTTCTTTCCTAAACACAGAAAAAGAAATTGATTATGCTGCCGCTAAAATAAATTCTGTAATCTCCGATTTGAAAAAATTTCAGGAAGCCCGTCCCTGAAACTGTACCCGCTTCAATTGTACGTAAATATGGTTCCATTGCATAAAAGTGTTTTTCCCTTGCTGCTTTCCGGGGATGGAAAATAATGTTCAAATATATTTATTCTCAAATTAGATATTTTTATTTGCCGGCAGATAAGTTATAATCAGTTATACTTAAAATATGTTTTTATCTAAACAGGAGGGCTACCAGACCATGTCATACCGAGCGTACAACTTTAATCCGGGGCCGGCAACATTGCCGTTAACCGTTCTACAAGAAATTCAGGAGGAACTACTTGATTACCGGGGAATGGGCCTGTCGGTGATGGAGATGAGCCACCGTTCACATGAATTTGAGGAAATTATTGGCTCTGCAGAGGCTCTTATGTTAGAACTTTTGGGCCTTCCCACCACATACCAGGTGCTTTTCCTACAGGGAGGCGCCAGCCTACAGTTTGCCATGCTGCCCCTAAACTTTTTACCCCCGGGCGCTACTGCAGATTATATCAACACAGGCAGTTTTGCCTCCAAAGCGCTGGAAGAAGCAAAAAAGCTGGGAGACATCCATGTTGCCGCCAGCACCAAAAATGATAATTTCCGTAGTATACCGGGGCAACACGATCTTAAATTAAGCAATGCCCCGGCCTACATTCATATTACTACCAATAACACCATCTACGGAACGCAGTGGAAATATATTCCTGACTGCGGAGAAACACCTCTTACAGCCGATATGTCCAGCGACATCCTTTCCCGGAAACTGGATATGACCAAATTTTCCCTGGCCTACGCCGGAGCGCAAAAAAATCTTGGCCCGGCTGGTGTCACGGTAGTTATCATTAAAAAAAGCTTCCTGGAAAATGCTTTGGATAACATACCCACCATGATCAGCTATAAAACCTATGCCAAAACGCGTTCACTGCACAATACACCGCCTACCTTCTCCGTGTATGTCCTCAAACTCGTCCTCGCTTGGGTTAAGGAAAAAGGCGGCCTCGCAGTTATAGAGGAACAAAACAAAAAGAAGGCGGCGCTGATCTACGATGTCATAGATACAAGCGAAGGGTTTTACCGCGGCCATGCCGCCAAAAAAGATCGCTCCGATATGAACGTAACATTCCGCCTTCCCAGTGAAAGCCTGGAAAAAGCCTTTGCCGATGAAGCCGCGCAAAAAGGCCTTATCGGTTTGAAGGGACACCGCTCCGTGGGTGGAATCAGGGCTTCGCTTTATAATGCCCTTCCCCTGGAAGGTGCAGAGACACTGGCTGAATTCATGAAAGATTTTATGGATGGAAAGAGGTGAAGAAAATGTTATCCGACAAAGCCATGCAAATAAGCCCTTCGCCTACGCTAAGCATAGACGCAAAGGCCAAAAAATTAAAAAGTGAAGGCAAAAACATCGTTGGTTTTGGCGCCGGTGAACCCGACTTTGATACGCCTGTTCATATTAAAGAGGCTGCCGTGGAAGCCATCAACCAGGGTTTTACCAAATATACCCCGGCCAGCGGAATTCCGGAACTTAAAAAAGCTATTTGTGCCCGGTTATTAAAAGACAGCGGCACCGTTTACCAACCGCAGCAGATCGTGATCAGCAATGGTGCCAAACATTCCCTGGACAACGTTTTTTCCGCCTTGTTGAACAAAGGGGATGAGGTGCTCATTCCGGCGCCCTACTGGGTCAGCTATCCTGAACTGGTAAAATTAAATGAAGGTGTTCCCGTCATAGTAGAAACCCTGGAAGAACACAATTGGAAATTGAAGGCTGCGCAAATAAAAAAAGCGCTCACTACCCGAACTAAGGCCCTAGTCTTAAACAGCCCCTCCAACCCTACGGGACAGATTTACAACAGGGAAGAACTGGAGGAAATCGCTTCCGTTGCTTTGGAAAACAACATTTTCATTATCTCTGATGAAATCTATGAAAAACTGATATACGATCGTAATAAACATGTTTCCATATCTACGCTGGGAGATGAAATCCAGAAGCTGACGATCATTGTAAACGGCGTTTCCAAATCCTATGCCATGACCGGTTGGCGCATTGGCTATACGGCCTCAGATCCGGAAATCGCCACAGCTATGGCTGGCATTCAAAGCCACAATACTTCCAACCCTAACTCTATCGCCCAAAAAGCTGCTTATGCTGCTCTTTCCGGACCCCAGGATTGTGTAGAAGAAATGCGCCAAACTTTTGAAAAACGCCGTAATTTTATGTTGGAGCATATCTTAGCCATGCCCTATTTATCTTGCGCAACACCGCAGGGTGCATTTTATCTTTTTATTAACATAGAAGAAACCTTTCCGCTGAAATTTAGAGGCATAGCTGTGGAAAACAGCGATCGCTTCGCCGAATTGCTGTTGGAACACTATATGATCGCCCTCGTCCCAGGCAGGGGCTTCGGGGCACCAAAGTATATCCGGCTTTCCTATGCTGCCTCCATGGACACTATACAAACCGGCCTCGGCCGCCTGGAAGCCTTCTTAAAAGAACTGAAATAACGAACATTGCCGACAACGCTGTCTCCATCAACACGGGAACACGCGGGGACGTACCTATTGTGTTGTTACAATGTTACTGCCATCACCATAAATGAGTAACACAGTGAATTTTTTTCTGCATTCCATATATGATAAACCACCCTAACAACACAATAGGTACGTCCCACTGGCATGGAAGGCGAAGGCAATACCGGCTATTCACTAAGAAAAGCACTTTCCCGGGTAACTATTTAACCATTTAATTTCTTTTTTATTTCTTCCACTTCGTCTTTAGTTAATTTTGTGTATTTAACAATTAAGTTTACCTCTACTTCATCTTTGATTAATTCTACGGCCATCTCTCTTGCCTTATTGATTGCACCTTTTTCTATGCCCTTATTTTCTGCATATTTTAATTTTGATATCATATCCAGTCTTGCTTTTTCCTTAGCCCTGTATAATTCCCGCATCTTTTCATCTGCTGATATCTCCATCAACTGATTATAGCTGTTCCCATAATTTTACTCCTTTCTTTTAATTCATTTAACCTCTTTTCGTTTCCTTCTTTGGCTGATTCTTTTAAAAAATCCAGCCAGAGTTCTACGTCGTCTAATTCTTCTATATTTTTCTTCGGAAGCTCGGAAGCTTCGGTAGTTCTAAATAATGTATTTGCAGATCTTCTAATAAGCTAAAATGCTCTTCTTGTTCCGTTATTTTAAATGTGGTATGTATCTTGCTGCTTTCCGTAATCTCTACATACCCCAGTATATTTATTACTATTGTCTTTTTAAGGCTCTCATAGGTTTCTGCTTCTAAAATTGTTTCTTCGTAGGATTTGGACCAGTAATATAAGCTTCTTTTTCTGTAGTTACCCTCATTTTGTACCTGCACTTCTATGTTTATTATTTCGCCTTTCTCCGTTTTTGCTTTAATATCCAGGACTGATAATTTGTCTTCTTCGAATTCCTTATAGTTAAAAGAAAGGAGGATTAACCCGGTTGGGGTAAAGTGGCTATAACGTTGTCAAGACATTTTTTTGGCCTCGTATAAAGTGGATCGCCATGCTGTTAAAACTTTCGTTCCAAGGATAAGGTACACAACAGGTACGTCCCCGCGACATATCACCCTGTTTCCTTAGCCAGTTCTTTTATTTCTTTTTCTGATAGTCCTGTAAGTTTTGCAATCAAATCTATTTCCATACCTTCCCTTAAGGCTTTTTTTGCTACTTCTAGCTTGCCTTCTTTTCTGCCTTCCTCTTTGCCTTCTTTCCTGCCTTCCTCTTTGCCTTCTTTTTTACCTTCCAGCTTGCCCTTATCAAAAGGCTCTTGATACAGTACTGATTGCATCAAAATTTCCTCCTTCACATAGATTTCATATTCGCTCCCTTTGTAGAGCTTCTTTATGCATTGGATTGTCAAATAGTAATAATCCTTGTCTTCCAGATTTTCTACTGCCGTTAAACATTCCTGAATATGTTCTTCCTCCGTTTTTTCTTCGTATTTCATAAATACCCTGAGCGGATAGAGAACAGTTTTACCTTTTTTCAGTATTTCATTTTTGTCTATTTCGTAT
>JAAZMP010000009.1 GCA_012798755.1 Bacillota bacterium | reverse complement strand
CGGCCAATTCCCGTCCGTGGTCAAAGGCCGGTAGCTGACATCCTGTCAGCTAATCGTCTACAGCCTTCCCTTCACCGTGAACTTGCCGCCTCGCTTCACAACAGGCTTCATCCACAGTAAAATACTGTATACTACAGTACGTTTGTTGGGGGTGTATGAATGGATGTTTCCAGGGCCAAAACGGTACTGATCTATACTTTCTTAATCTTGAATATATTTCTTATATCCCAGATATTGCTTGATAAGGGCGGAGGAAAAACAGGCCTTTTTGGTCGAAAGGAAGAGATGTCAAAGCTAGAGGCAGCGCTTCAGCAGGCAGGCTTGTTTTTGGAAACGTCTCTGCCCAAAGATGGCACCGCCCTTGCTCATATTGTGGTGGAACCATGGCACTTTAAGCCCGAGGAAATAATTTTGGATTTATATGGGGCCTTTGCAGATGATGAAAAATCATCTTATGCAGAGCCTGGACAAGTTGAAATGATAAATGAAACTGTCGGGGAAAGCTTTACGGCGTATCGCTTTGAAGATTTTGAGCTGCATATTAATAAAAAGGGGGTCATAACTTTTAAAAAAACAGGGGGTGAAAAACTTTTAAAAGAACTTCATGCAGAGGAGATGGAACAGATTGCCTATGAGCTTTGCCGTAAAATTCCTTTCCTGGAGAATTACGGTTATGATTACTCACAAAAAAATACCAAAAAGACGGTAACTGTAAATTTTAGCCAGGACTATGAGGGATTTCCGCTTTATGCTGGATATTTGCATTTTTTAATGGAGAAAGAGGCTTTGGTAAAGTTATGCTTTTATCGCCTGGAGCCCAGGAATTTTGTAGGGCAGGAAAGAGAGATCATTCCTCCTTCTACTGCATTGTTGCGCTTCGCTGAAATATATGATACAAATGCAGAAGTAAAAGGAAAAACAGAGATTATTGGTTTTTCTCTTGGCTTTTATAGCCGGCAGTATGATGCTGAAAGATGGGAAATCCCGCCGGTGTGGAGGATTCGCCTTAATAATGATGAAATATATTACGTCAACGCCTTTACCGGTATTTTGGAGCAATAATATAATATTTTAAATGGTTATTTCAAGTCACCTGCCTGCAATAAAAGGAGGTCGGTTCTTTGGAATATTTGCAGATTGAAGGTAAGCAAAGAATTAATGGGAAAGTTAAGGTTAACGGAGCTAAAAACGCGGCGGTAGCTATACTTCCGGCTGCTTTATTAACAGAGGAAAGCGTCAGAATAGGTAATTTGCCCAGAATAACCGACATAGATAAGCTGGTAAAAATATTAGAGGCCCTCGGTGCTAAAGTATCATTTACCGAAGAGCGCTATTTGCATATTGATTCTTCGGACATCTACGATCTTCCTCCTCCGCCTTCATTAGTAAATAAATTTCGTGCCTCTTACTATTTAATGGGTGTGCTTTTGGGACGTTTCGGCAGGGTGGAAATCCCTATGCCCGGCGGTTGTGACCTGGGGCCACGTCCTATTGATCAACATATCAAAGGGTTTACAGCTTTGGGAGCCGAGGTCGAACTTGATCATGGTTTGGTGAAAATCACTGCAAATAAACTCCGCGGTGCACATATATATCTAGATGTTGTCAGCGTGGGGGCCACGATTAATATTATGCTTGCAGCAGTAAAGGCCGAAGGCAAAACAATAATTGAAAATGTGGCCAAAGAACCCGAAATTGTTGATGTAGCCAATTTTTTAAATGCTATGGGCGGACATGTAGTCGGGGCAGGTACGGATGTGATAAAAATACAGGGGGTTTCTGAACTTGGTTCTGCCGAACACACGGTAATACCGGATCGTATCGAAGCCGGGACATTTATGATTGCGGCCGCGGCTACAGGTGGGGAGGCGCTTATCACAGACGTTATCCCTAAACATCTCGATCCTGTTATAGCTAAGCTTAAAGAGGTTGGAATTATCTTGGAAACGGGAACTGACTGGATTAAGGTGAAGGGGAATAATAAATTGTCTTCCACGGATGTCAAAACCTTTCCCTATCCGGGTTTTCCTACGGATCTACAGGCCCCGATGATGGTTTTGCTAACCCAGGTACCGGGAACAAGCTATCTTACGGAAAATGTTTTTGAAGGGCGTTTTCGCCATGTCGGGGAGCTCAAAAAAATGGGGGCACGTATCAAGCTGGGGGGGCGGACGGCTATCATAGAAGGGGGGCATGAACTGGTCAGTGCTCCTATAAGAGCGACTGACTTGCGAGGGGGGGCGGCATTTATTATCGCCGGTCTGGTTTCCTGCGGAGATACAATTCTTACCGGTGTAGAACATATAGACAGGGGATATGAAGATATCGAAATAAGACTGCGGCAGCTTGGCGTAAATTTGAAACGCAAAACAGCAAATGGGGAAATATTTCCCGGGAAATAATTTGTTTTATTTTGGCTAAGAATGTAAATGGATGATGGTGATTATATGGAACTTTGGCTCGTACGTCATGGTACTACCACTGCCAACCTGGAAGGAAGGGTGCAGGGGACACTGGATTATCCTTTAAGCGAAATAGGCAAAAAAGAGTCCTATCTTCTTGCTCAACGTCTCAAAAAACAAACTTTTTCCCTTTTTTTCAGCAGCAGTCTACTACGGGCCAGGCAGACATCTGCTATAATCAGTTCTGCCGGGAATAAGGCCAGCGTCCTTTATTCCCCTATATTGCGCGAATATGATTTCGGGATCATTCAAGGGTTTACAAAAAAAGAAATTCAAAGGCAATACCCCCGTCTTTTTAACATGCTTCAGCAAGATTTCCACCATACTGCCATACCTAAAGCAGAAGGGTTAAAAAGATTGTTGGCACGGGTGAAGGCGTTCTATCGTTTTTTGCTTTTGCTCGAACAAAAAGGTAGTTTTTCTAAACCGGTGCTGATTGTAGGCCACGGGCGTTTCCTACAGGCTTTCGTGCTGTATTATTTAAAGTACGACTTTAGGGAAAGCTGGCCCTTTTCCCTGGATCCGGCCTCTCTTTCCATATTAGATGGTGATTTCGGAAAGCAAAGGCGCCTGCGGCTTTTTAATGATACGTGCCATTTAAAATAGGTTTAGGAACTGGAAAATAAATATAAATATAAAGATCCAGGGAAAAGAGGTTTTCCGGGTAGTGACTTTAGATAAAATAATGGTATAATTTGTAGTCACGGAGCTTGCCGCTAAAAACTGTGTTAAAAAGGGTGTGTCACATGCCAAATTTTTATGATGATTTTTCTGAAAAGCCGAAAAACCCGTCACATTTTTGGAGAGGAGTGTTGGTCGGCGGCATTATTTTCGGGCTGTTAGTTGCCGCTGTATTTTCATACTCTGTTTTGGATGACCTACAGCCCGAAAGCGGAAACCAGGAAAATCCTTTCATTCCATTGCCATGGGAAGAAAATGATGATTTAAAGGAAAAAAATGATAGTGAAAAAATTGCTCCTGAAGTACAACAGTATTATTTAGCCATAGTCAATGCTGTGGAGCGGGCAACACCTTCCGTGGTAGGGATAAGTAATTACGGGGTGGTTGTCGATCTTTGGGGTAGAAGCAGTCTTCAGGAAAGAGCTACGGGCTCAGGGGTTATCATCGGCAGCGACGGCTATATTGTGACGAACTATCATGTAATTGAAAATGCCCGGGAACTCGTCGTGACCCTTGGTTCCGGGGAAGAACTTCCGGCAACCGTTATTGGCGCGGATAAGCCCACTGATCTCGCCGTGATCAAAGTCGAAAAAAACAATCTTCCCACGGCTGAACTGGCTGATTCCAATAAATTGCGGGTAGGTGAACCTGCCATTGCCATCGGTAACCCGTTGGGCCTGGATTTTCAACAATCGGTTACTGTAGGTGTTGTCAGTGCCCGGGAACGTTCGATCACCATCCAGGGGCAAAAATTTACCTTTATCCAGACAGATGCCGCCATTAATGATGGAAACAGTGGGGGAGCCTTGGTAAATATTAATGGAAAAGTTGTCGGTATCAACACTGCAAAGATTAAAATTTCCGGAGTAGAAGGTATGGGTTTTGCAATTCCAAGCAACACCGTTAGGCAAATAACTTCGGAGCTGATCGACAAGGGCAAAGTTATCAGACCCTGGATGGGTGTTTATATTAAAACTCTAACGCCTTTGGAATCCCAGCGTTTGGGTCTTTCTGTGGACAGTGGCGTACTGGTGGCAGATGTTGAGTCCGGTGGGCCGGCAGCCAGGGCGGGAATAGAACCTATGGATGTTATTATTGCTGTTGACGGAAAAGAAATCACAAATAATTCAGAGCTCCAACATGTTATCGATCAGCATAGTGTCGGTGAAAAAATAAGTGTAACGGTGGTCAGGAATAAAGAGGAGCTGACTATAGAGGTCACCCTGGAAACATTGCCGTAAATATATCGCTTTTTGAAGCAAACGCAAATAGACTTGCATAGGGTGCAAAAGGCCATAATTTATATTATGGTTATGGAAGCAAATGATTAGATGGTTCAATTTAGTGGGCAGGTGAGAATGTTAATCCACCTGCCCACTATATTTTTAAGGTGTTTATTATTTTGAAAATTGCTTATCAATTTTACTATTTTAAAAGGGAAAGTATAATTTGACGTCGAATAATGAAATCAAAGTCCATTAATCAGGGTGGCATTTGGCATTTATTAACTGCTATATTTTTAATGATGGTCTTTTCGAGGCAAGGTGTGTTGTTTTCAAACAATATCTAATTTATTTTAAGGAGGTTTTCATTTAATGTATGCAAAAGTTTATATCCCCTTTCGCGGCTATTATAGTACGCCGTTTGCACGCTGGCAAGGTAGTTTGCAAAATGACAATTCCATTACGTTGGGAGCAGTTACGGCAAAACGATGGCTTGCCACAAAAAATTATGATCCTGAAATGATCGATTATGTGGTTTTTGGTAAAACAGTGGGCCAGCCCAATAGTTTCTATTCATCTACTTGGGCCGGTGGCATGCTGGGGGCGGAAAAGGTTTCTGCCGTGCATATTTCTCAAGCGTGCTCTACATCTACAACATGCCTTAATTTGGCAGCGATGAGTGTGGAAACGGGAAGCCTGGGTTTGGTTTTCTGTTTAATGACGGATCGCTGTTCCAATGCCCCCCATACGGTCTGGCCCAATCCTTTTGGCCCAGGTGGCGAAGTAATCTCGGAAAACTGGATGATGGATAATTTCAACGCTGATCCTTGGGTAGGATTTCCTATGGTTAAGACGGCAGAAAATGTCGCGGCCTCCGTTGAGGGGATCACCAAGGAACATTGTGATGAAATTGCTCTTTTACGCTATGAACAGTATCAACAGGCTCTTGCCAATGATCGGGAATTCCAAAAACGTTATATGTTTCCCGTAGAATATAAGGTCAGTAGAAGAAAAACAGGCATTCTGGAAGCTGACGAAGGGATCAGGCCGAGAACCAAAGAATCGCTGGCTTCTCTTAAACCATTCCTTCCCAACGGCGTTCATAGCTCTGGTGTGCAGACGCATCCGGCTGACGGAAACTGTGCCTTCATCGTTACTACCAAAGAGAAAGCACAAGAACTGAGCGCTGACAAAAATATAGAAATCCAGGTTGTTTCCTATGGTTTTACCAGAGTGGATAAAGGATATATGGCTGCTGCACCCGTGCCCGCGGCAGAAAACACCCTTAAAAATGCAGGCCTTGATCTTAAGGAAATGAAGGCTATTAAAACGCATAATCCTTTCGCGGCCAATGATGCCTATATGTGTAAAAAAATGAATTTAAAACCTGAAGATCTTAATAACTATGGCAGTTCAATGATCTTTGGTCATCCACAAGCCCCAACTGCCGGCCGTTGTATTATCGAAATGATTGAAGAACTGGTCATTTTGGGTGGCGGCTATGGTCTTTTTGTCGGATGTGCCGCCGGCGATACAGGTGCTGGTTTGATAGTAAAGGTAACCGATAGATCAAAATAAAACCCTAGATGTCTGGTAAGCGGCGGGTAAAAGGACTCTATAGCACAAGCTTTTACTTTACTTACTCCTGCCCTGTATCATAACCTAAAAAAACTTGCTTCAAATTGTTGACATAGGTTCACAATTGTAGTATAATTCCTTAGTAAATTACAAGTAATAGTAACTAAATAAATACTTATAAAGGCTATGAAAAAGAAAAGTAAACCGGAGTACTTCCTGCAGAGAGGTAGGAGCCGGGGGCTGTAAGCTCCTCCGGAAGGAACCGGTCGAAGTTCGCTTTGGAGCCTCCGGTTGAAACCTTCAAAGGGAAAGTAGGCCGCAGACGGGTTCTCCCCCGTTATCCCAGAGGAAGAATACGGTACCGGCAAGGTATTCCGTGTTCTTTAAAACCAAGAGGGCCTGGTGCAATATAAGCGCCGGCCAACTAGGGTGGTACCGCGGAAGAAATAATAATTCGCCCCTTGAGGGCGAATTTTATTTTTCTGATTTTAAACACGGTGTTTGCTGCTTTCGTCCCTATGCATGCGGCAAACACCTTTTTACTTGACAGTGGACAAGTTAACCGGGAAAAAACAGTAAACAAAAGCAGCCTAGGGGATAAAATGCTGTTCCATTTTCTTTGCTGCCATAAAGGGGGATTTGGAGAAATGAATTTTGGCCGGTACGGGATTATGAATGCTAAAAAATATCCACAAAAGGAATTCCTTGTAGAACTGAAGCCGTCCGAAAAGTTAAGAAGAGCACTGACTTGGGAAAAATTTAAT
Organism: Bacillota bacterium; assembly: GCA_012798755.1. Classification (GTDB taxonomy): domain Bacteria; phylum Bacillota; class Dethiobacteria; order DTU022; family UBA8154; genus UBA9862. The sequence continues at coordinate 74,000 of JAAZMP010000009.1, read as the reverse complement.
GAGGAAACAAATAAAGTTGCCGCTTATTTGTATAACATTGCCGGAGTGCGAAAAGGTGATTTTGTTCTTCATTTGCAGATGAACAGTCTGGAATGGGTTATTACATTTCATGCTATTTTAAGGGCCGGGGCTGTGGCCGTTCCTCTTAATTACCGATTTGCCACAATTGATATAAAGCATGCCGCCAAAGCCTGCCATCCCAAAGCTTTTATTTTAGGCGATGGTTTTTTACCCAAGGTGGGGCCTATCCAAAAAGAAATGGACAGCGTTACATATATATGTATTGGTGACAATGTCCCCGAAGGGATGGTTTCTTACAGCGATATTGTAAAGGGAGAAAACCCCGGGGATATCCTTGTCGATGTACAGGAGGACGATCCGGCGGAGCTTATGTTTACCTCGGGAACAACAGGTCCTCCAAAACCGGTTTGCCATTCACATGGTACCCTTAGCCAAATTGGTATCGGCAATGCCCTGACTTACGATGAAGGACATTGTACTGTATATCTGGCACCGCATCCTTTTTATCATAGCGGCAGTTTCTTTTTGTCCTTTCCTTCTTATCTTGCCGGTGGCAAGATCGTCATTCTGCGGGAGCTCGATCCAAAATATTTGCTGGATGCTATCACTGAGGAAAAGGTGAATAACGGCTGGATTACTGTTCCAACCATGTCTGATTGTATTAATGCCATCAAAAAAGGTATCATTGATATTACGGAATACGACTTTGCACATGTTACTGGAAGTATTGTGATCGGTGCTCAGCCGGTTCCATTTTCACTTTTTCAGGATATGAAAAAGCTTTTGCCCTTTAGGACCGGAAATATTTACGGCATTACAGAAGGCGGCGGTGGTGGGTTGATAAATCTGTACGATGAAGATGTCTTAACCAGGCCGGGCTCCATCGGAAAACCTACCTATAACACTGAAGCAAGGGTTGTTGACGATAATGGAAACGATGTTCCCACAGGGGAAATTGGGGAACTTATCCTTCGCGGTCCAAGGAACATGAAGGAATATTTTAACAATCCTGCCATGACCGCCGTTGCTGTTAAAAACGGTTGGCTTTATACCGGCGATCTCGTCAAGGAAGACGAAGATGGCTATATCTATATCGTAGATAGAAAAAAAGACCTGATCATTCGCGGCGGGGAAAATATTTTCCCGGTGGAAATAGAAGATGTCTTGCGCCGTCATCCCAAAATCAGCGATGTGGCTGTAATAGGCTATCCCCATCAAAGGCTGGTGGAAATTGCCATGGCTGTTGTACAGCTCCATCCCGGGGAGACGATGAAGGAAGAAGAAGTTATCCGGTTTTGTGCCGAGCATGGGCTGGCCAAATTTAAATGGCCGGAGCGCATAATTTTTGACGATGTCATCCGCAATGAAAACGGCAAAATAGATAAGCCAAGGCTTCGGGAAAAGCATATTGGGATTAAAGAAAAAGAAACGGCGTTAAATTAGTTCGGCAATTTTCTCCAGTTCCCCCGTATGACCGGTTAGCTCTTGGATAGCCGAGGAAATTTCCTGGGTTGCAGCTGCCTGGTGGCTTGATATATCAAGCACTTTGTCAGTTTTTTCGCTTATGGAGGCTACCTTTTCTTTTATCGTCTCTATGGTTTCTCTGATTTCTTCAACGGAAGAGGCGCTGTTTTCGGCCATTTTGCGTATTTCTTCGGCCACAACCGCAAAACCGCGCCCTTCATGTCCCACCCGGGCGGCCTCGATAGCGGCGTTAAGCCCCAAAAGGTTGGAATTAGCGGCAACTTTTTGAATAAAGGCAAGCATGGTTTCAGTCTTGCCTACTTCTTCGTTCATTTCTTTATGCAGAACATTTAACGTTTCCATTTCACTGGCAAGTTCTTCGGCAGATGATGCCAGCTCTTCCGTAGAGGCGCCAACCTCTTCTAAGGTTGAGGCAAAATCTTGGGCCATTTCGGTTAACTTTTCTTGCCTTTTAAGGTTAAAGCCCATAGAAAGCGCGCCGATGATTGCTCCGTCATCATCCTTTATAGGCAAACCGGTCGCTTTAAAGGGAATGCCGTAGGCTTCCCCCGGGATAAATTTAATTGTAAATTGACCGGAACGTATAGCATCAATGAGAACACCTTCAGAGGAAATAGGCTTGCCATCCAGTTCTCCCAGGTATAGTTCTTCACCGGACAGGTGGAGAAGGAACTTTTCTTTGTCTGATACCACAAATGTACAGTCCATGGGAATGGCTTTTTGAATTAGCGGGCCAACCTTTACCAGCATGTCCAAGATATTCATTTGGCTAACTTCGGGTTGTTGCAAATTTTGTTCGGCAGATTCCGGCATATCATAACCTCCCAATGAATTATAAAACTAAAGGAAAAATTGGTAATTTAATTATACTTAACACTCAGCTTAATATCAAGGGTTTTTTCAGCTTAGATTCAAGGAATGTCCGTTTAAAAAAAAGAAAACAATTTTACACTGCAAACCCTAACTATGATATAATGCAAATATTAAAGACGAACCCCAGATGATGGAAATCATCCCGGTGGTGTAACAGTGTCATGGAAGGAGGGTTGCCTTTTCCCTGCATGTGACATGCTAAACGGGACTGGGCGACATCTTGTTGTTAAAAAAATTGGAGGTCGGTCCTTTTTCAGCCAATTGCTATCTGGTGGGTTGTCCACAATCTAGGGAGGCTGTGATCATTGACCCCGGTGCCGAAGGTGAACTTATTATTGAACAGGTTCACAGGTTGGAATTGAAGGTTAAATGCATAATTAATACCCATGCCCATATTGATCACGTGGGAGCAAACGGGAAAGTCAAGGGCGCTTTTAATGTTCCTCTCTATATTCAGGAAGCCGATTTGCCGCTTTTCCGCAGTCCTCAGGCCAGCGTGACTCTTCTTAGCGGCCGGGATGAAATAGCAGTTCCGGATCAATTTGTCCGGGACGGGGATGAAATAAATGTGGGTACACTCACAGTTAAAGTGCTGGAAACGCCCGGCCACACCCCCGGAGGCATAACCTTAGAAATTAATGGCGCTCTTTTTACCGGTGATACCCTTTTTGCCGGTTCTATCGGCAGGACTGATTTTCCAGGGGGTTCTTACCGGCAAATAATAAAAAGCATTAAAAGTAAAATATTAACATATCCTGATGAAACCCAAATATTCCCGGGGCACGGGCCCCCGACAACTGTAGGAAATGAACGACGCTATAATCCTTTTTTGTCATGAAAGAAAGGCTGTATTGGTATAATAAATGGCAGTATGTTTGGTTGATTAAAGCCGTCGTTTGATGAAAGGGGTGTTTTATAAAATGATCACAAGACCAAAGCATTTTACCGTTGTTTCAGCTACTGCAGAGGCGCGGCATGCTTTGACGGCATTTGATGCCGCACTTTTAAAGGCGGGTATCGGTAATGTTAATCTCGTAAGGCTAAGCAGTATTTTGCCCCAAGGATGCAAGGAAAACAAAGGCGGTATCAGTTTTACCCCGGGCGCTTTTGTTCCCGTGGTCTACAGTGCTGTAAACAGCGATGAGGAAGGGGAACTTATTGCTGCTGCGGTAGGCATTGGGTTTTCAGAGGATAGCTTTGGGGTTATTATGGAGCACTCCGGCAGCTGCAGCGCTGAAACTGCAAGAGGAAAAGTGGAAGAAATGATCAAGGAAGCATTTGATTACCGCAGCCTGAAACTCAAAGGAATCAGAGTTAAAAGCGTTGAACATAAAGTAGGGGTGTGCGGTGCAGCAGTGGCGGCAGTGGTTTTTTGGTAGTTTTGCGGGGCGATTGCAAAATTATACGACGAAATTACAAGTGGTGATCAGGATTGCAAATGAAACTATGGTATACTGAGAAACAGACCCCTAATCTGGGGCTTAGCTGTAAGGTGAAGGAAACTCTTTATTTTGTACAAACAAAATACCAGGAAATTGCGGTGCTGGATACAATCCAGTTTGGCCGTATGCTGGTTTTGGATGGCATGGTCCAAACCACCGCGGCTGACGAATTCGTTTATCATGAGATGATTTCCCATGTTCCGCTGGCTACTCATCCTTCCCCTAGCAATGTCTTGATCATTGGTGGCGGGGACGGTGGAGCTGTAAGGGAGGCGGCCAAGTATCCACAGGTAGAGAAAATAACGCTGGTTGAAATCGACAGTCAAGTTATTGAAGCAGCAAAACGCTTTTTGCCTGAAATCAGTTCTGCACTGGATGATTCCAGGGTAAAGATCAAAATCGTTGATGGCATAGAATATATTCGTTCGCGCCAGAATGCTTATGATGTGATCATTGTTGATTCCACGGAACCGGTAGGGCCGGCAGTGGGCCTGTTCGGTTCACCTTTTTATGAAGAAGTGTTCAGGGCCTTAAAAACGGATGGTATCTTTGTAGCTCAGACCGAATCTCCTTTCTTTAATGCTGATCTTATCCGCACGGTTTTCCGGCGCATTAAATCAATTTTTCCTCATACATATCTTTATCTTGCCTCTGTGCCTACTTATCCGAGCGGTCTTTGGAGCTTTACTTTAGGTTCAAAAAAATATAGTCCTTTGCAACCGGAGGGAAAAGACATCCCCTCGGGTACCAGGTATTATACTGCACAAGTACACCAAAGTTCTTTTTCCCTTCCCCGTTTTGTGCAAGAACTAATAGAAGAATAAAGCTTTTTGGGCAGGTGCTGGGGTGATGGACGAACTGCTTTCCTCTACAGAATATTCCGGTATTTTTCTTGCTGCCGGTGATAAATCAAATGCTAAAGGGGTTGTTTTGGGTGTGCCCTTGGACGATACAAGTTCATTCCGGCCGGGCAGCCGTTTTGCCCCGTCTTTTGTAAGAGCAATGTCCAAAGCATTGGAGGAATACAGCATTTACCGTGGAAAAGATCTAAGGGACATTGCTTTTTGTGATGCCGGGGATCTCGTTTTAGCTCCCGGTGACACTGTATCTTCTCTTCATACAATTTCTAAAAATGTTTCCGATCTTTTAAAAAAAGGGAGAAAACCCTTCTTGATCGGTGGGGAACATACGGTTACGCTTGGTGCAGTAAAAGGATGTTTGGAACAATACAGCCGGGTTACCGTTGTATATTTTGATGCCCATGCCGATATGCGTCCTTCCTACCAGGGGGTAAGCCATTCTCATGCCTCTGTTGCCTACTCTTTGTTGCAGCTGAAAGGCGTGGAGCTGTACCAATTCGGAGTGCGCTCCGCTGATCGGGAAGAACTACCTTTAATCAGAGCGGAAGTTCCTTTTTCTTTTTCCTTACGGGAACCTTTAAAAAAAACCCTTCCTTATCTCAAGGGAAAAAACTTATATATATCAATTGATATTGATGTTGTGGATCCGGCCTTTGCCCCGGGGACGGCTGCTCCGGAACCGGGCGGCGTATCTTCGCGGGAACTTCTGGAGATATTCACCTATTTAGAGCCTTTAAAAGAACAAGTCATCGCTTTTGACCTGGTAGAAATTTGCCCCCCTTATGACCAATCTCAGATCACAGCTCTTCTGGGGGCAAAAATTATACGTGAAGCATTGCTGTCTTTTTTATAACTTTTTACTTCTCTAAACTATTCTTTAAGAAGGGAGTGCAGAGAAGAATGGCTGTTAAGTATGTCTTTATTACAGGAGGGGTGGTATCTTCCCTTGGCAAAGGTATTACAGCCGCTTCCTTAGGATGTCTTCTGAAAAGCCGTGGCTTTGGTATCAGCATTCAGAAGCTCGATCCATATATTAATGTAGATCCCGGAACGATGAGCCCTTATCAACATGGGGAAATTTTTGTTACCGAAGATGGGGCCGAAACGGATCTGGACTTAGGACATTATGAACGTTTTATTGATTCTAACTTGACCAAAAATAATAACGTCACTACCGGTAAAATTTATGAAGCCGTTATTTCCAAAGAACGCCGTGGCGTCTACCGGGGTAGAACAGTGCAGGTGATTCCGCATATAACCAACGAAATCAAAGAAAGTATTATGCGTGTTGCCCGGGAGCCCGGGATCGATGTCGTTATATCAGAGATAGGGGGCACGGTCGGGGATATAGAAAGCCTGCCGTTTTTGGAGGCTATCCGCCAGATGAAAACAGACCTGGGTAAAGAAAACGTATGTTACCTGCATGTAACCCTGGTTCCTTTTTTGGAGCCTTCAGAAGAATTAAAAACAAAGCCAACCCAGCACAGCGTGAAAGAACTGCGCAGTATAGGAATACAACCGGATTTAATTGTATGCCGCACAGAGTATCCGCTGACCCAGGACTTGAGGGATAAAATTGCCCTCTTTTGTGATATAAATGCGCGTGAAGTGATCGAAAACAAAAACGTCGCCAACATTTACGAAGTGCCCCTAATCCTGAAAAAAGAGGGATTGGACAAGATTGTGCTGGAAAAATTGGGCCTGGATGTAAGAAAGCCCGATCTTAGCGAATGGATAAAAATGGTGGAAAGGATTAACAACCTCAAAGACAAAATAACCATTGCTTTAGTGGGTAAATATATCTCGTTTAAAGATGCTTACCTGAGCCTGATGGAAGCACTTTGCCATGCCGGAATTTATCACGGGGTCCAGGTGGAAATACGGTGGATAGATTCCCAACGGATTGAAAATGTGCTAGACGAAAAAAAATGGGAAAAACTTTGGCAGGATGTCCAGGGGGCTGTTGTTCCCGGGAGCTTCGGGGATAGCGGTATCGAAGGTAAGGTTAAGGCAATACGCCATGTTCGCGAAAACAAAATCCCTTTCCTGGGGATCTGTCAAGGCCTTCACTGTTCTGTGATAGAATTTGTTAGAAATGTTTGCGGCTCCAAAGATGGCCAATTTGCAAAAGTCGATCCAGATTCTCTTTTTCCTGTTATTGATCTGTTGGCGGAACAAAAAAATCCTTCTTCAGGAAATAGGAATATAAGGCTTGGTTCTTATTCCACCAGGCTTTTAGATGATACCAAAGCCGCTCAGGCTTATGGTAAAGAAGTTATCGCAGAGAGGTTTCGCCATCGGTATGTGATCAGCAACCTTTTGCAGAAGGAATTTCAAGATGCCGGCATGATATTCAGTGGCTTATCAAATGATAACCGCTATGTAGAGATTGTTGAACTTAAAGACCATCCTTGGTTTGTGGCTACACAATTTCATCCCGAATTTAAGTCCCGGCCCAACAGGCCGCATCCTCTTTTTAAAAGCTTGATCGCCGCGGCCCTCTCTTTTAAAGAAAAAATGTTGTATTAAGTGTAAACCTTTTCGAACCATTTTTGTTTTCTGTTAAATATTTCAAAATGCCGGCAGGAATGATCTATTACAAGGAGAAATAATATATTAATAATATAATTAACATTAAATGTGTTTACATTAAGCTGTATTAAGTTATAAAAACTATCAAATTTTTGGAGAGACTGTTCAAGGGAGAAGTTTATGTTTAAGGAATCGCTCGATGATTTTTATGATATTTTGTTCAACTACCGTAAAGGGTTATCGCGTATCATGCAAGAAAGGAATATATGGAACGGTTTAGTAGTATATTTATTTGTGAACCTTATCGTGATGTTAGCCATCATTAACAGCACTTTTATTTTAGAACAGGATATTTTGTTCTCATCGAGGCTTTCCACTCTTTTACCTCCGGAGGCCTTAACCGATGTATTACGCTTCATGCCGTTGGCAAACATATTAGTGCAGCTGGTCTTTGGCCCCCTTTACTTTCTGCTCGTTGTCGGGGTGATTAATCTTGCTGCAGAACTGTTCGGAGGCCAAGGCGGAGCTTCCAAACTGGGCGCTGTCGTGGGCTACGGCCACTATCCCTATTTGATTATGGCCCTGGGCGGGCTTTTTACCCGGTATACGGATTTTAACGTAATTGGTCTACTGACTTTTATTGCCCTGTTATGGTCTTTGTTCCTTAAAATTGCCGGTTTAAAAATTGTGCATGAATTTTCCTGGGGCCGGGCCGTATTGATCTACTTCATGCCCATAATAGCCATAATGGCAGCAATTTTTATCTTCCTGCTGTTGGCTATCGTGTTTTTGTTCCCATTGATTGTGCAGCTTACAGAAAATCTTCAGCCGTTTTTTATGTAAATAATTATTCTTTTTTAACAAAAAAATTTTGGGAAAGGGGAAAAAAATGAACCTGGTAACTTTGAAGGAAGTGCTGGAACCTGCTGAGAAGGGCGGTTATGCAGTTGGGGCCTTTAACGCCAACAATATGGAGATTGTGCAGGCTATCATCGAATCCGCAGCGGAAGAGCGTTCTCCGGTAATACTCCAGGCCAGTCAGGGAGCTATCAGATATGCCGGGTTGGATTTTATTGTATCGCTGGTGAAAACAGCTGCCGGGGGGACAGATGTTCCGGTAGTTTTGCATCTCGATCATGGAACGGATTTCGACCAAGTGGTGCGTTGTATACACAGCGGGTTTAGTTCGGTCATGTTTGATGGATCCCAGTTGCCTTATGAGGAAAATGTTGCTACGACAGTCCGTGTTGTAGAAATTGCCCGGATTGTAGGTGTCACAGTGGAAGCGGAACTTGGTAAAATAGCCGGCACTGAGGATGACATCTCCGTGGATGAACAGGAAGCATTTTTTACCGATCCCCAGGAAGCACAGCGTTTTGTTAAAGAAACCAATGTTGATGCTTTGGCTGTAGCCATTGGGACGGCCCATGGCCCTTATAAAGGTGAACCGAAGCTGGATTTTCCCCGCTTAAAACAAATCAAAGAGCTTGCCTCTATCCCGATTGTGCTGCATGGAGCCTCCGGGGTACCGGATGAAGCTATTCGCCAAGCCGTCTCCTTGGGTGTTAACAAAATCAACATAGACACCGACATAAGGCGTGCTTTTACCGATGGGATCAAAGATTATATCAAAAAAGATCCTGATAATATAGATCCACGTAAAATGTTTGCCCCGGCAAAGGAAGATATGAAAAAAATTATTAAAGAGAAAATGCGGCTTTTCGGCAGTTCCGGGAAAGCTTAAAGCGGTCAACATATTACAAAAAAGCATCTATATTTTGGATGCGGTTATAGACAGGAGCTAAAAAATGTCACAAATTTTTCTTGACTCGGCAAACCTGCAAGAGATTGAGGAGGCACTTGGTTGGGGCGTTCTTAGTGGACTAACTACCAATCCTTCTCTAATGTCCAAAGAAGAGGAGCCGTTTGAATTTCTGGTCAAAAAGATCTGCAGCCTGATGGGAGAAAATCCGGTAAGCGTGGAGGTGCTGGATACCAAGGCGGAAGGCATGGTTGAAGAAGCCCGTCATCTGGCTGCCCAGGCCCCCAACGTGGTAATTAAAATCCCGATGGGAGTTGAAGGCTTGAAGGCTGTCAGCAGGCTCAACCGAAAAGAAGAAAAGATTCCTTGCAACGTTACCCTTGTTTTTTCTGTAAATCAGGCTTTGCTTGCTGCCCATGCCGGAGCCGCATATGTCAGCCCTTTTATTGGAAGGTTGGATGATATTGGTTGGGATGGTGTCGCTCTGGTCAAGGAAATAGTTGAAGTTTTTTCCCGACAAAAAATTACGGAAACCAAAATTATTGCAGCTAGCATCAGACATCCCCGGCACGTTCATGAAGTGGCAGCTGCCGGAGCGCATATTGCCACGGTACCTTTCAGGGTTTTAAAACAGATGGCCGGGCATCCGCTTACGGATATGGGGTTGGAACGTTTTCTTTCCGACTGGGGCCGGGCCCGGCAGGAAGAGGGAATTAGGCCTTGAGTTTACCTATAACCGGGAGGAATGAGCTTATGGAACGAGAGCTGGCTTTAGAATTTGTACGTGTAACTGAAGCTGCGGCTTTGGCTACAGGGAGGTTCATGGGCAGGGGTGACAGAATTGCAGCCGATGATGCTGCCGTGTCTGCCATGCGCAGGGCCTTCGATACCGTCTATATCGATGGTGTGGTAGTTATTGGCGAAGGTGAGATGGATGAAGCGCCCATGCTTTATATTGGCGAAAAGGTTGGTGCCGGGACTCCTCCTCAGGTGGATGTGGCCGTTGATCCGTTGGAAGGAACCAACTTGGTTGCCAAAGGTCTTCCCAATGCCCTGTCCGTTCTGGCCGTAGCTCCTCGGAATTGTCTTTTGCATTCCCCAGACATTTACATGGATAAAATTGCTGTGGGCCCCAAGGCGGCGGGGCATATTGACCTGGATGCCTCCGTGGAGGAAAACATTCGGCAGGTAGCCTCGGCTTTGGGGAAAAAAACAGAGGATATTGTGGCTATCCTTTTGGATAGGCCCCGGCACGAACATATTATCAAAGAACTCAGACATCTTGGTGTTCGTGTAAAACTGATCAGTGATGGCGATGTTTCTGCTGCAATTGCCACTGCGGTGGAATGGGCTGGCGTGGATATTCTGCTAGGCATCGGGGGAGCCCCGGAAGGAGTCCTGGCGGCGGCGGCGTTAAAATGTCTCGGCGGAGAATTGCAGGGAAGGCTTCTTCCGGATAATGAACAGGATAGAAACAGAATTAAAGAAATGGGTTTGAAAGAACCGGAACAGCTGCTTTTCATGGATGATTTTGTCAAAGGCGACGATGTGATTTTTGCAGCCAGCGGCATTACCGACGGAGATCTGCTCAAGGGAGTAAGGTATGCCGGAAACGAGGCTTCCACTCATTCTGTCGTTATGAGAAGCATGACCGGTACAGTTCGCTTTGTACAGGCTACACATCGTTTAGATATAAAACCCCATTTTGTTGTAGCCAGGGAATGTGCTGTTGCCCCGGAGGAACCTCAGGAATAAAAATTCATTTATCTTGCCTTGCCATTTACTTAAAGGCAGCGGCACATACGCCGAAAATTTATGTGCTGACAAAATATAGGGTATAATACATCAGGAACAATTATTGCCGATGTACTTTGCAAAAAAGGTTTCATGTTTTGTTTTTACGGAACAGGCCATAACCGATCATTGCGGATTATACCGCTGTTTTCCACTTTGATGTTCCCCATTTGAACAAATTTTTCCTCCACCCTGAAACTGATAGTCAGCCTTATATAATCATCATATGCCCTTTGTACTGGTATGTTTCAGTACAATTTAGTTATTCAGCCAGCCGTTTTTAAGTAAAATTTACATGGGACTACCTTCCCGTTTTACTGAAAAAATTGGCCGGGTGCAAGTTTCCCCTTTTTAACATATCAATAAGATAGAAAGTGAGAGATGTTTATGCATTTAAGCGAAATGGAAGCAATGAATCTGGAAGAATTGCACCGCATAGCCGACGAAACTGAAGTTGAAGCGGCGAGCACGATGAAAAAAAAGGATTTAATTTTTGCTATTCTAAAGCAGGAAACAGAATCTGAAGGCCTTATTTTTAATGAGGGAGTTTTGGAAATCATGTCGGATGGCTATGGTTTTCTGCGACAGGTAAACTATCTCCCTCATGAGGATGATATTTATATTTCCGCATCCCAGATCAGGCGTTTTGGCCTGCGTACGGGGGATTTGGTCTCCGGGAAGGTACGGCCTCCCAAAGAAAATGAACGGTACTTTGCTATTTTACATGTAGCGGCGGTTAATGGCGAAGATCCGGAAAAAGCCTCCAGCCGGCCGTTGTTTGCAGAGCTTACCCCCATACACCCCAAGGAACAGCTCATTCTAGAAAATTCCCCGGATGATTACTCTACACGGATCATAGATCTGCTTATCCCCATCGGAAAAGGACAGCGCGGTATGATTGTATCTCCTCCTAAGGCCGGAAAAACAATCCTGTTGAAAAAAATTGCCAATAGTATAACTGTAAATCATCCTGAAATGGCACTTATCGTTCTTTTAATCGATGAAAGGCCGGAGGAAGTAACCGATATGCGCCGCTCGGTTCGGGGGGAGGTCTTAAGTTCCACCTTTGATGAAAGGCCGGAGAACCATATCCGCTTGGCCGAACTGGTCCTGGAAAGAGCCCAACGCTTGGTGGAACAAGGGCGCGATGTTGCCATTCTTTTGGACAGCATTACCAGGCTTACCAGAGCCTATAACTTGGTTATTCCGCCCAGTGGCAGGACCCTTTCGGGCGGGATTGATCCCGCAGCGTTTTATAAACCTAAACGTTTTTTTGGTGCTGCACGCAATATTGAAGAAGGAGGCAGCCTAACAATTATTGCTACTGCTTTGGTTGAAACAGGCAGTCGCATGGATGATGTTATTTTTGAAGAATTTAAAGGAACCGGCAATATGGAACTGCACCTGGATCGTAAGTTGGCTGATCGCCGGTATTTCCCGGCTTTTGATATACTTCGTTCCGGAACCAGGCGCGAAGAGCTCATGCTGGATGGCGATACCATTGAATTGATGTGGGCCTTGCGGCGTTCTATGGATACCACTTCCTCCTCAGACTTTTTGGAAGCACTGGTGGAACGGTTAAAGAAAACCAAAAATAATGCCTCCTTCCTTTCCAATCTTCACAATCTGTAAGCACCAAAATCTCCCTGCATTTTGCACAGCAGTGAATATTTTGTTATTTCACAGTAAAGAATAACAAAGAATAACAGCAGTGCATATTAGGGAGGCCGATACGAATGCTTTGTCCACTCTCCAATTTTTCCGGCAGAAAGGTTTTCTCTTTTTTGAAACCATATGCCTGTAAAATAGTAATGGGAGCGGCAATTGGAATAAGCATGTTTCTTGTGTTTCCCCCTAAAACACAAGCTATGATCGTTCCGAAAAATTCCGCAAAACCATCTTATTATAGGCAGCTGGAAAGTTACCGGGCCAGGATCGAGCAAAACAGGGCTGAACAGGAGAGGCTTAAAAGGGAAGAAACCTTGAAAAAGGCCTTGATCCGCCATGTAGTCCAAAAAGGTGACAATTTAACGCAAATAGCAGCTTTTTACCAAATAGATGTCGCTTCAATTCTGTATTGGAATGAACTTTCCAACCCTCACCTGATCTTTCCCGGTCAAACACTTGACATTCTTACCATTGAGGGTACGTTGCACAAAATATGTGAAGGGGATACGGTCAATTCTATAGCGGCCTGTTACAAAATCGAGCCGCAGGCCCTCTCTGCTTTTAATCTTTTGCCGGATTCTGCAAGGTTTGCAATAGGTAAGAAAATAGTCGTTCCAGGGGCTACAATACCCCCGGAGGAAAAAAAAGCAGTACGAGATAGACTTATTGCTTCGCGAAACATAGTAAGAAGCGTCTCTACACAGGTTATCAACAACAGCCCCCAGTTTAAATGGCCGCTTAAAGGAGAAATAACCTCACGTTTTGGTTGGCGCAACGGTAAATTTCACCAGGGGCTTGATATTGCTGCCCCCCATGGAAGCAATGTCAGGGCCGCAGCTTCAGGGGTTGTTATTTTTAACGGAATCAAGCAAGGTTACGGCCTTGTACTTATTATTAACCACGGGCGGGGCTGGAGTACGCTTTATGCCCACAACTCACGTCTTCTGGCCGGGAAGAACGAAAAAGTTTCCGCCGGGCAGCCGATAGCCCAAATCGGGGAATCGGGAAATGCTACGGGGCCGCATCTTCACTTGGAGATTATCTACAATGAACGGCCACTTGATCCCCTGCTTTTTCTGCCAACTTTGTGATCTTTGTTATGCATCAACCAAATTAAAAAAGCTGAAAAAAGTTTGCTGCGCCGGATGCCTTTAAAGCTGTTATCATCCTAAGTCATGGCGCCTGTTATTCCGTGTTTTTCTGCAGCTGTCGTCTTTCATGCTATGATCCCCGGCGCACCTGCCGTTTCCCGTGCCCTGTATATATTTGCTTTGAGTAGCAGTGCTTTGCAAAAATATCGCCACTATCTTTCCAGGGGGCCTTTTTATATTGCAAAAGGACCCCTTTTTGTGTTATTATTAAATCCGCCGCACAAGTTTTTGGTTTTTACAGGGCGGCGGATTTAAGAAAAGAGGTGAGCTTCAAATGAAAAAAGGAATACACCCGGAATATGTAAAAAGTGTAATTACCTGCGCCTGCGGTTCTAAATATGAGGTAAGATCCACCAAAAAAGAAATGAGGGTGGAAATTTGCTCTAATTGTCATCCATTTTTTACAGGAAAACAAAAATTTGTGGATTCCGGGGGCCGCGTAGAGCGGTTTAAACGCAAATATGGCCTATAGAAATGACATATCGGGGGCAGGGCTCTTAAAAAAGGCCCTGCTTTTTTAAAAAAATGCAGGATCCCATCTGCTTCAGCCGTGGGGTTATCTGCCAAGGGGCTTAATTGCTCATTAATTAGAGAGCAGGTGTGTTGATGGGCAGAGAAAATTTCACTGTTGGTGGCCAGGCAGTAATAGAAGGTGTGATGATGCGCAACAAAAGTGCTGTTGCCATTGCCTTGCGCCAAGATAAAGGGACCATATCCGTGCATAAAAAACATTTTCGGTCTATCGGTGAAAAATACCCTTTTTTAAAATGGCCTCTTTTAAGAGGTGTTGTTGCCTTTGTGGAGGCCCTGATCCTTGGGTACCAATCTTTGACTTTATCCGCTGAACAAGTTTTGGAAGATGAAGAGGAAGAGCTGGGAGGTTGGGAGCTGCCCCTGACCCTGGTAATTTCCCTGGCGGCAGGGATAGGTCTTTTTATGCTATTGCCTACCGTGCTGATGAAATTTTTAAAACAGGGCTTGGAAATGCCACTTTTGCTTAACCTTGCCGAAGGCCTGCTGCGGATGGTTATTTTCCTCAGCTACATTTTTGCAATATCCCGTTGGAAAGAGATCAGGCGCGTTTTTCAGTATCATGGTGCCGAACATAAGGCCATTGCCTGTTTTGAAGCCGGCCGCCCTTTAACAGTGGAAAACACCCATGATTGCAGTACTCTGCACCGGCGTTGTGGCACCAGCTTTTTACTGATTGTTATGGTCACCAGTATTCTACTTTTTTCTTTATTTGGTTGGCCCGGGCTATGGCAGCGAATTGTGATCAGGCTCTTGCTGTTGCCATTGGTTGCGGGGCTTTCCTACGAAGCTATCAGGCTGGCCGGTACGAAAGACAATTTGTTTACCAGAATTCTTTCACAGCCGGGTCTATGGTTGCAGCTGTTGACGACCCAAAAACCAACTGATGATCAGGTAGAGGTTGCTCTTTCAGCCTTGCAAGCAGTTTTACCCGAAGAAGTGCCGGATCCCGGCCGATCATATTCCTAGAAGAGCCAATATCTGGAGGTTTTACAAAAAGATGAGGGAAAAACTAAAAGCGTTAGAGGAGCATTTCCTGTTTCTGGAGGAAAATTTAAGCGATCCGGAGATAATCAAGGATCAGCAACAATGGCTGAAATATACCCGAGAACATGCTGATCTCATGGAAATCATAGAAAATTTTCGCGAACTACAAAAAATAGAGAAAGAAATCATGGACGCGAAAGAAATGCTGCGGGAAAAACCGGAAGAAGAAATGATCCTTTTCCTCAAAGAAGAAATTGCCGGTTTAGATTCCCGCAAAGAACAACTGGAAGAAAATTTAAAAGTACTGCTGATACCAAAAGATCCCAATGATGAAAAAGATGTGATTATAGAACTTCGGGCCGGAACCGGCGGGGACGAAGCGGCACTTTTTGCCTCTGATTTGTTGCGCATGTACCTGCGTTATGCAGAAAAGAAACAATGGGGTACGGAAATTTTAAGTTCCAGCCCTACGGATATCGGAGGTTTTAAGGAGATAGTATTTTCCGTGAAAGGCCGCGGCGCCTACAGCCAGTTGAAATTTGAAAAAGGGGTACACCGCGTGCAAAGGATTCCTACCACCGAGTCGAGCGGGCGGATCCATACATCGGCTGCCACGGTGGCTGTTTTGCCGGAGGCCGATGAGATAGAACTGAAGATCAATCCCCAAGATTTAAGGATAGATACTTTTTGTTCCACGGGGCCCGGGGGACAAAGTGTCAACACTACACAGTCAGCTGTACGTGTTACGCATGTTCCGTCAAATACTGTCGTTTCCTGCCAAGACGAAAAATCCCAGTTGAAAAACCGGGAAAAAGCAATGAGGGTTCTCCGGGCACGGCTTCTGGATAAAATTACTTCGGAGCAACAAGAGGAACAGGCACAAAAGAGGCGCAGCCAGATCGGATCCGGTGATCGCAGCGAGCGTATCCGCACGTACAATTTTCCGCAAAACAGGGTTACCGATCACCGGATCAATTTAACACTGCATAAGCTGGATCAAGTTTTGGATGGGGAATTGGATCAGGTTATTGAAGCCTTGGTAACTTTTGACCGGGCTGAGCAGCTTAAGGCGGCTAAATAGACCTGGGGTGATGCAGCATTTTGCTGGAGGCAAAAGCGGGAGGTTCAGCTTGGGAAGTTCTACGACTCCCTGGGAGCTTGCGATGACCTGCCCGGCCAAATGCCCGTCCATGGGCATAGGCCGGCTGACGGCGTCCGGCCGTCAGGGACATCTCCAGCCCCCATATCGTCGTGAACTTGCTTCCAAGCCTCACAACCCGTTTTGCCTACAGCAAAATGCTGCCTGCACGGATCGGTAGCGAGGGGGTTCAGCTTGGGAAGTTCTACTTGAAGGAGGGATTATATGTCGCAATTGGTTCGCTTTGGGGTTTCCATCAGCGAAGGCCTGCTGGAAGCATTTGATAAACTTATTGCACAAAAAGGATATCAAAACCGCTCAGAGGCAATCCGCGATTTAATTCGCAATGAACTGGTAGAAATGCAGTGGGAAAGAGATGATCAAGAAGTGGCCGGAACGGTAACGCTTGTCTATGACCACCACGTCAGGGGGTTAAGCGAAGTATTGCTGGAGCTGCAGCATGATTGCCATGATTTAATCCTTTCCACAATGCACGTGCACCTTGATCACGAAAACTGTTTGGAAGTGTTGGCTGTAAAGGGAACAGCAAAAGAGGTGCACGAACTGGCGGAACATATCATCAGTGTTAAGGGTGTAAAACACGGAAAATTAACTATAACCTCCACCGGAAAATTTTTATCTTAGCCGGAACAAAAGCCATTAATAATTCCACAATGCCGGGAGCAGTTCTTTGGAAAACAAGGTTTGTTTGCAACTTTTATGATGTTCCGGCCTGTTTTATGGTTTCGGCAAAATTCCGGCCGGCGATATAAGCATTTTGTAATTGGTCCGGATGCTTCTTAACCGCAGCTTTTTCATCTATGCCGGAGCAGCAAAGGGAACCGGCATAGCGATAATTAATGGATCGAAAATAAATTTTAGCTATTGATAAAGCATTTTTTGCATGTTCCTCATTTTTTAAAGCACCCACGGAAATAAAAAAACCCGGTCTTTCTTCTCCAGGTTTTACCTGGGGTTTACCCAGCCTGTATTTAGCATACCACCAGCATTGAAAACGATCAATAAACATTTTTAGCTGCGCAGACAGGCTGCCAAAATAAATCGGTGTAGCGATAACCATGGCCTTGGCAGAAGCAACCAGCGGGTAAATACTGCGCATGTCATCCTGCAAAATGCATTCTCCGGTAGCCGCACACTGATCACAGGCCTTGCAGGGGCCATACCCAAGGTTGCAGATTCGTACAATCTCAACATTTTCCCCTCCTTTTTGCACGCCCCGGTTAAATGACTGCAGCAACAGTTCGCTGTTGCCGTTTTTGCGGGGGCTGGAGGAAATGGCCAAAATATTGCCTACCATGTAGTACCTCCCTATTTTTAACCAATTTTTCTTATAAACATCTTACCCTCCCGGCAAAACGGATGCTGGTTTCAATCATTAGGCACAGCTTTTAACAAGTTGCCGAAAAAGCAGCATGCTATTTTTCTGGGGATTTTTAAATGGTACTGCCTGAGATCACACGGCTTATTCCCGCGTAATCTTTTATAATTTCGATATTCCGCAAAAATGCAAGTCTGCTGCTCATTTCCCAGATGTTTTTAGCTTGTTTGTCGCCAATTTCCACCGCCAGAAGCCCCGGACAGGTCAGGAATTTTTGTACATTATCAAATATATGCCTGTAGGCCGTAAGTCCATCGGGGCCACCGTCCAGGGCCAGGCGGGGTTCATTTTGTACTTCAGGGGAAAGTGTAAATAATTCTTCCCGTGGAATGTAGGGCGGGTTGGAAACAATGACATTGAATGTATCTTCCCCGGGGACAAGAGGTTCCCAGAAATCACCGCATAGGAACCGGGTGCGTTTGTTAACCCCTACATTTTGGGCGTTTTGACAAGCCAGTTCCACGGCTTCTTTTTTTAAATCCACTCCTGTTACAAAAGAAAAGGGCAGGTAATGGGCCAGGGCAACGGCAATGTTTCCGCAGCCGGTACCCAGATCCAAAATTTTCAGGGTTTCTTTTTGTTCTGATTGTGCATAAAATTTCTTACCCCAGGCAATTACAGCCTCTACGAGGTGTTCCGTCTCTGGACGAGGGATGAGCACATTTTTGTTAACGGAAAAGCCAAGCCCCATAAATTCTTTTTTCCCAGTAATATAAGCCAAGGGTATTCTTGCGCCTCTGCGCTGCAGTATTTTTTTGTACGTCTTTTCCAGTTCCGGGGCAACTTTTTCTTCCCCATGGGCGTATAAATACGGTCTTTCCCTGCCTAGAAGAAAGGCCAACAATATCTCAGCTTCCTGGCGTGGAAAGCGAAGACCTTTTTGTTTCAAAAAAGAAGTGCCCCCCTGTAAAACTTGTTCAATGCTGACACCCATCCCTGGTAACCCCCTCCATCAGGGTTTTTCGTTTTGTTTTTTCCCGCTACCGATCCGTGCAGGCAGCATTTTGCTGTAGTCAAAACGGGTTGTGAGGCTTGGCGGCAAGTTCACGACGATATGGGGGCTGGAGATGTTCCTGACGGCCGGACGCCGTCAGCCGGCCTATGCCCATGGACGGGCATTTGGCCGGGCAGTTCATCGCAAGGTTCCAGGGAGTCGTAGAACTTTCCAAGCTGAACCTCCCGCTTTTGCCTCCATTTAGGAAGCTGTAATTGCCTGTATACAATACAGCTTACAACCCTGCTCCATCAGAATTTCCGTTTTGCCTCCCCCCGCTACCGATCCGTGCAGGCAGCATTTTGCTGTAGTCAAAACGGGTCGTGAGGCTTGGCGGCAAGTTCACGACGATATGGGGGCTGGAGATGTTCCTGACGGCCGGACGCCGTCAGCCGGCCTATGCCCATGGACGGGCATTTGGCCGGGCAGGTCATCGCAAGCTCCCAGTGAGTCGTAGAACTTTCCAAGCTGAACTTCCCCGCTTTTGCCTCCAGCAAAATGCTGCATCACCTCCATTATACTACATTCCCAATTATTTTCCGCCGTAATGTCTAAAAAATGGAAATATAGCTCATACTATAGGAAAGACACATTTTCAGGGGGAAAGGACTTATGTATAACTATAAAAAAGTCAAAGTCAGCGGTGTAAATACTTATGAGCTCCCCACAATACCTTGGGAAAAAATGAAGGAACTGTTCCGGCGCATGCAAGAAGGTGAAACAGAGGTAAGGGAGGAGCTCATCAGCGGCAACCTAAAGCTAGTGTTAAGCGTTCTCAAAAATTTTGCTAATCGCGGCGAAAACATGGACGACCTTTTTCAAATTGGGTGTATTGGGTTGATGAAGGCCATAGATAATTTCCAATTGGAACGGGGAGTCAATTTTTCCACCTATGCTGTCCCCATGATTCTTGGAGAAATAAGACGCTATCTCAGGGACAATAACTATATTCATATCAGCCGTTCCTTAAAGACAAAGGCCCAAAGGATCCAGGGCGCAAGGAGCAATTTTCTGCAAAAAAATCATAAAGAACCTACTTTAAGTGAGATTGCTGCAGAAACAGGGTTTACGCCGGAGGAGATCGTCATGGCCCATAATGCCTGCATGGAGCCAATTTCATTTTTTGAACCTGTTTTTAATGACAGCACGGATCCGTTGCATATAGTTGATCTTTTGCAAGATGAACAGAACGAAGACGAAAAATGGCTGGAAACCATTGCGCTTAAAGAGGCTTTGGAAAAATTAAGCCCCAGGGAGAAGTATATCCTTGTGGCCCGTTTTTTTCAGGGGAGGACCCAGATAGAAGTAGCACAAAAAGTGGGCATTTCCCAGGCGCAGATATCCAGGATTGAGAAGGCGGCTTTACGCTTTATCCGCAAATTTTACCGGGGCCAACTTGCTTCGGCTACTGAACAACTTGCGGAAGGAAAACAAGGCCCGGGGGGTGCTCCCAAAAAAAATGAAATCTGCAAATAATAGTACCACTAAAAGGATTAGGGCACTGCTCTGCTTATTTTGTTACATTTGTTCCGTCTGGCTGTTTTTACTTGCTGGATCTGATTTATGGGGAAAGCCGGGGCCTTTGGACTTGATGCTGGGCGAACAATATGAGGTGGTTTCTCCGGAAAACATTATTCGTTTTCACGTCAAGGCTCATAGCAACAGACCTGAAGATATCGAAGTTAAAAACCACCTGGCCCAAAAAACGATATGCTTATATGGTTCGCGCTGGAACGGTTGCTGCAATAAACAAGAACTTAAAGGGATGCTTTCCAAAGATCAAAAAAATCTGGAGGCCATGGTCCGCAATACTCTCAAAGAAAAAGGTGTTGCGGAAGATGTGAAGGTTTTGCTGGAAAAAAGCACTTTCCCGGCACGCTTCTACGGAGGTAAATTTTTTCCGCCCGGAAAATATGAGGCGCTGTATATAATTATCGGTGATGGAAATGGTGAAAATTGGTGGTGTGTGTTGTTTCCGCCCCTTTGTTTTAATGTCATCCCAGAGGTGCCTGATGAAGAAGAAACCAGCTTTTCCACGGAAGAAAAAAAGGAAATGGCTAAACAGAAAACAGATAAAGATAGCTCTAAAGAACCCTCATACCGCTTTTTTCTGCTGGAATTTTTGCTTAAGGCAGTACAGCGCTTTAATTAAGCCATGATCCCGATAATTTTAAGAATTAGCGGGGAGGATCGTGGAAATCCGCAATTTAACTCATAATTTAAAGTATTGCGGATTTAATTTTTTGTTGTCATATAAAAAGGGAAAATACAACATAATACAGAATCCTACAATTGCTTTTGTATTGAATACGATAACGGGGAGGGTTGCTTTTGAACGCCTGGCTTGTTGCCGTGGGCATGCTCAGCGGTCTTGGCCTGTTTCTTTTTGGAATTCAAATGATGGCCTCAGGGATGCAAAAAGTGGCCGGTGATAAACTTAGACATATTCTAAAGGTGCTAACCGGCAAGCCTGTCATCGGGGTTTTTACAGGGATTCTGGTAACCGTTTTAGTTCAAAGCAGCAGCACTACGACGGTGATGCTGGTTAGTTTTGTAAATGCCGGTCTAATGAACCTTTCTCAAGCTGTCAGCGCTATCATGGGTGCTAACATCGGGACAACTGTTACAGCACAAATAATATCTTTTAAACTTGAAAGTTTGGCTTTCCCCTTTATTGGCGTTGGTGGACTTATCAATTTTTTTGGTCGTCGCAAAGTATATCGTTATATGGGTCAAACCATTCTTGGTTTTGGGTTATTGTTTTTGGGCATGATTACCATGTCTGAGGCTGTACTGCCTTTGAAGGAAAGCGAATTTTTTCTTAGTATGTTGGTAAAGGCAGGACACCGTCCTTTACTTGGTGTTTTGTTTTCGGCTCTTTTTACAGCGGTTATCCAAAGCAGCAGTGCGGCAACCGGTATCATTATCGCTTTGGCCCTGCAGAATCTGATTGGTATAGAATCGGCCATTCCGTTGATTCTTGGTACTAATGTTGGCACCTGTATCACTGTTCTTATAGCCAGCGTAGGGGCTTCATTGTCCGCCAAAAGGGCCGCTTTTTCCCATATTATCTTCAATGTTTTCGGTGTTTTGTTGGCCCTAGTTTTTTTAAAGCCTTTCACCTTTTTGGTTTTGCAGTCTGCCCATATCGTTGCCCGGCAGGTGGCCAATGCACATACACTTTTCAACGTTCTAAATACAATCATTGTCTTTCCTTTTTTCAAGTATTTTGTTACTTTTATAAACCAAATTGCTCCCGGTGAAGAAAAGATTGTGGAAATGGGACCAAAGTATCTGGATAAAAGAATTTTGAGAACGCCGGCAGCAGCTATAAACTCCTGTCGACAGGAAATCTTAAGAATGGCCAATATGGCTCACGATATGGTCGTAGAGGCAGTGGATGTTTTCTGCAATCTAAATAGGAAGAAAATACCACATGTTTTGCAAGTGGAAGATCTTTTGGATGGGCAGGAAAGGGAGATTAATCTTTATCTTCAGGAACTGTCACAGCATTCTTTGATCCGCCAGCAGACGACTAGTATTTCAGGGATGATGAGTGCGGCCAATGATCTGGAACGTATCGGGGATCATGCCCAAAATATTGTCCATTGTGCGGAACTGGTTATGGAGGGCAAACTTCAGGTTTCGGAGGTTGCCAAGCAGGAGATATATGGTTTTTTTGAAAGGGTTGACTGCATGCTTTCCAAAGCTATTAAAGCCTTTGCGGAGGAAAATGTTCAGCTGGCCATGGAGATAATACGTGAAGATGACTTTATTGATGAAATGGAAAGGATCTTACGAAAAAGCCATATCGATCGGGTCAACCGCAAAGAATGTGTTCCGGCAGCGGGGGTTATCTATCTCGATGTTTTAAGCAACCTGGAAAGGATTGCCGATCACTGCACCAACCTGGCGCAGATGGTTGTTGGTGAATTTTGAAAGCCTGGCGTGAAAAAAACTGCAGACAAACATTTAGGCACGCTGCGGTGGTTTGATCAGGTGGAATACCCAAAGGCTTTCCAGACGTGCCGGTAGACATTCTTCAGGGGTATGTTATGTTTGCGTGCAATGCGTAGGCAGTCGTCATGTTCCGGGGCAATGTTGTGGTAATGCGGGGGCTGTCCGGCAGTAACAACTTTTACCGGTCCCCAGGGTGTTTCCACTGAGGACTTTGTCCTGGGCAGCATGATTTTTTCGGCACTTTGGCGCCTGTACCCTATTGTGGTGGTTTCCCGGAGCAGGATTTTGCCCAACTGATGGGATTTTTGGGGGTTTGCCAGGACGGTAATCTTAACGGCAGGCCTGTTTTTTTTCATCTGGATAGGGGTAAAATAAACATCCAGAGCGCCGGAGGAAAAAAGTTTTTCCAGGACGTAGCCATAAATTTCAGGGTTAAGGTCATCTATATTGGCTTCGATTATCTCCAGCGGTTCGGCCCGGAGGTTTTCCAGTGTAAAGGCATCATCATCGGACAAGGATGTTGAAGCGTCGGTCAACATGCCCTTGAAGGCCCTGATAATGTTGGGACGATCAAAATCTTTGGTGCCCGCACCGTAACCTATTTTTTCGACAATCATGGGAGGCAGCGGTATAAAATCAGAACAAAGGGTACCCAGAAGGGCTGCTCCCGTAGGGGTTACGGTTTCTTCTTCCAAGGATAGCCCATAACAGGGGATTCGACATTTTTTTATTATTTCCATAGTGGCCGGTGCCGGTAAAGGGATCCAGCCATGCCCTGCTTTTATCCAGCCTTTTCCCAGGGGAAGGGGCGAACAGGAAATCTTATCCACAGCCAACATCTCCAGGACAATAATACTGCCCACGATATCTATAATAGAATCTACGGCCCCTACCTCATGAAAATGAACTTTATCCGCAGGAATCCCGTGGACTTTGGCTTCAGCCTCCGCCAGGGTTTGGAAAACGGCGATACTTTTTTCTTTGACCGGATTTGACAGCCCTGATTTTGTGATCAGCTTCGTGATTTCGGGAAAATTGCGGTAGGGCTGTTTTTCTGTTACGCAAATTTTTATCTGCAAAGCGGAGAGCCCTTTTTTATCTGCGCGTTCACTTTTTAAAGTATAGCCTTCCAACGACAGCAAAGACAGCTGTTCTTTCAGCATTTTAAATGAAAGGCCGCAGTCGAGTAAAGCAGCCAGGATCATATCTCCGGCAGCACCGGAGGGACATTCTAAATGCAATACCTGCATGGAAAATTTATCTCCTTTCAGCAGGATGTTACAAAAGATAAGGGATATGTTATGATTGTAAATACCGGAAAAATAAATATCCCGCCAGATTATTATATCAAATAACATGAGTTTGTGGTAATATTTTAAAATGGGATTCAAAGTTATGGTTTTTGCGGAGGTGCGCAAAGGATTTGGCATGGCCTTGTGTTAAAGGAACGATCATACTAAAAGCAAAAAATCCTTCAGAGGAAGATTGTGCCCTTGCATATGCAGCGGAAATTCTTAGAAACGGCGGCCTTGTTGCTTTCCCCACGGAAACGGTTTATGGTTTGGGGGCCAATGCTTTAAACCTCCAGGCTGTAAAGGAAATCTACAGGGTAAAAAAAAGACCGCCGGACAATCCTCTTATTGTTCACATTACCGGAATAGAACAGGCCCGGGATCTTGTGTGCTCCATCCCCCGGGAGGCTGTTTTATTAGCTGAAAAATTTTGGCCGGGTCCTTTAACCCTGGTTTTGGCAAAAAAAAAGCATGTTCCCGATATAATTACAGCCGGGCTTTCTTCGGTAGCTGTACGCGTTCCCGCGCATCCTTTGGCTTTGAAACTTATGGCCAAAGCAGGTATTCCTTTAGCTGCACCCAGTGCCAACCTTTCCGGGCATCCCAGCCCGACTACGGCCGGGCACGTTTTGGATGATATGGCCGGCAGTATTGATGCCGTGCTGGATGGGGGATCCTGTTCCATAGGTGTGGAATCCACGGTGCTTAGTTTTCTCTCCGATCCGCCGGCGTTGCTGCGGCCCGGAGGTATAACCTTGGAAATGCTGCAGGATGTTTTGCAAAGCAAAGTTATGGATTTTGCTAGGAGGCAGCAAAGCAAGGATTTTAAGGGCACTCCCTCATCCCCGGGAATGAAATACAGGCATTATGCTCCCCAAACGCCTTTGTACCTCGTTGAAGGTGAGGGGGCAGACCAGAGGCGAAAGCTGGCGGATTTAAACAAAAAGTTGGCACAAGAAGGCTATAAGGTGGGCCTCATTCTTTTTGAGGAATCGCGGGATTTTTACGCGGCGCCGGTGATCAAAGTGTTAAGCTCTAAAAAGGATCCGTGTCTTGCTGCGGAACGGCTTTTTGCCGTGCTGCGCAGCAAAGATTTCCTGGATGTGGATGTGATTATTGCCGAAGGTTTGGAGGAAAAGGAGATAGGCCATGCTGTGATGAACCGTTTGCGTAAAGCAGCTACAAAGATCATAGTTCCTTAAAAGCTCCTGTATACTGCGATACGCAGGGGAAAATTGGAAAACCGGATCCAAATTAGTTTGATGCGGGCTTTTAAATAAGGTAGGATGTGATATAACATGCCCAAAACCCTAAACGTTCTTTTTGTCTGTACCGGCAATACTTGCCGCAGTGTGATGGCAAAGGGCCTGTTTGAAAAAATGTGGTGCGATTCCCCGCGAAAAAATATAAATGTTAAAGTTTATTCCGCCGGAGTAGGGGCTTTGGAGGGACTGGGCGCCAGTGAAGAAGCACTGGAAATTCTTTATGAAAAAGGTATTGATTTAAGCGACCACCGTTCTACCATGGTTACTGCAACGTTGCTCGAAAAAGCAGATATTGTTTTTGCGATGACCACTGCACAGAAGGATTTTCTTCTGGATTTTTATCCCCAGGCCAAAGAAAAAGTATGTCTTTTGCTGGAATATGCCGAAAAAGCCAATAAAGGGATATCCGATCCTTATGGCCGGGGCCTGGCCAGCTATCGAAAGGTCGCCGGGGAACTGAAGGAGGCCCTAAAAAAAGTAATCGCCAAGTTGGATGTTATCGAGAACAAAGGTACAGTGTCACCCCAAAAATAAGTCTTTGCAGGAAAAAGACTGATTAGGGAGAACTAAATAAAAAAACGAGGGGAAGATCATGTCTGAAATTGCTTTGGCTTGCGATCATGCCGGTTTTGTGTTGAAGGAACATATCAAGAGCCACCTTGCCAAAAAAGGCGTACCATATGAAGATTTTGGCACTTTTAACAGCGATCCTGTAGACTATCCGGATTTTGCCTATAAGGCTGCAGATGCCGTGCAGAAAGGCAATTGTAAAACAGGGATTCTTGTTTGTGGAACCGGCATTGGGGTGGCAATTACAGCCAACAAATTAAAAGGGATCAGGGCCGCATTGTGCTTTGATCGTTTTTCGGCAAGCTGTGCCAGGAGGCACAATGACGCCAATATTTTAACGCTTGGTGCCAGGGTTTTGGAAAAGAGGTTGGCTCTGGAAATAGTTGATGTTTTTTTAGAGACAAATTTTGAGGGCGGCAGGCATCTGGAAAGAATAAAAAAGATCGCTGAACTGGAAGAAAAAAACTTTCTGGGAGAAACTTAATACAAGCCGAGAAGTTGAAAGGGGGCATAGCCCCGGCTTTTTAAGATGGGCCGGGTTTAGGTAATGACCTTGAAAAGAAGCAAAAGAAAAAGCATACTATATATGATAGATCCCCAGATAGCCAAGGCTTTGGAAAATGAAAAACACAGGCAGCAGGAAAGAATAATATTGATTGCCTCCGAGAACTACGCCAGCAGGGGAGTGCTGGAAGCGCAAGGTTCGGTGTTGACCAACAAATATGCCGAGGGTTACCCGGGACAGCGTTATTACGGCGGTTGTGAATATGCTGATGTTGTAGAACACCTGGCGATTACGAGGGCCATGGACCTTTTTGGGGCCGAACACGCCAACGTCCAACCTCACGCCGGCACACAGGCCAATACAGCTGTTTATTTGGCCGTTTTGAAGCCCGGCGATCCTGTTTTAGGCATGAGACTGGCTCACGGGGGCCACCTGACCCATGGAAGCCCGGTAAATATTTCGGGTAATTTTTACAAGTTTCATAGCTATGGGGTGGATTCCGGGACGGGCTATATCGATATGGAGGAAGTAAAAAAACTGGCCCTGAAACACCGGCCCCGCTTGATTATTGCCGGTGCCAGCGCCTACCCGCGGAAAATTGATTTTGCTGCTTTTGAGGAGATAGCCAAAGCGGCCGGAGCCTATCTTATGGTAGATATGGCCCATATCGCCGGACTGGTGGCAGCAGGTTTGCACCCTGATCCTGTTCCACATGCAGAATTTATAACGAGTACGACCCATAAAACTCTTAGAGGTGCCAGAGGCGGACTGATTCTTTGCCGCCGGGAGTTCGCCCAGGCCATTGACAGAGCTGTTTTTCCCGGTGTACAAGGGGGGCCGCTTATGCATGCCATTGCTGCCAAAGCGGTTTCTTTTAAGGAGGCCCAGGGAGAAGAATTCCGTCTTTACCAAAAGCAGGTTCTTAAAAACGCTGATGTTTTGGCAAAAAAACTGCGTAAGCTGGATTTTAAACTTGTTTCCGGCGGTACTGACAATCACCTCATGCTGGCAGATCTGCGGAATAAAAAAATAACCGGTCGGGAAGCGGAAAGCATATTGGATAAAATAGGCATCACCGTGAACAAAAACCCTGTTCCCAACGATCCCCAAAGCCCTGTTGTTACCAGTGGGATTAGATTGGGGACACCGGCAATAACTTCCCGTGGTATGCAGGAAGGTGAAATGGAAATCATAGCTGAACTGATCAACAAAGCGATTGAGGAACGTCGAAACCCTATTATGCTCACCAGGGTTGAGCGGGAAGTCAAAAGGCTTTGTGCCCGTTTTCCATTATACGAGGATCTTTAGATTGCAACTACGATGAGAGGGAGCTGGGGAGATTGGTACGGCCGTCCTGGGATAGCTATTTTATGGAAATTGCTACAGTGGTTGCCGGGCGTTCAACGTGTTTGCGCAGAAAAGTAGGGGCTGTCTTAGTCAAGGACAGGCGGCTTTTAACAACAGGCTATAACGGAGCCCCCAGCGGGCTTAAACATTGTCGGGAGGTAGGCTGCCTGCGCCGGGAAAAAAATGTACCTTCCGGGGAACGGCATGAGCTGTGCAGGGGATTGCACGCTGAACAAAATGCCATTATCCAAGGTGCTTTGCATGGGATTTCTATCCAGGGGGCGATCCTTTATTGCACTCATTACCCTTGTTCCCTATGCGCCAAAATGCTTATCAATTCTGCTATTGAAAAAGTTGTCTTGAAGGAAGGTTATCCTGATGGGCTGGCCGAACAATTATTTGCCGAAGCCGGAATAGAAGTGGTAATGCTTCCTTAAACATAATTTTACACTTTGTTTTTAAAAAAGGTAAAAGGTATTTTAAAATGATTGTCGAATACTATTCTTTAAGATTGAATGAAGGCTTACTCGTAAGGTTGAATGAAGGCTTACTCGGGTACTGCAGGGGACAAGAAGGCGTTTACGGGGGTGAGCGTAGCGTAATAAAATTTAAAACCTTGCTTTTAATTTTTTTTATTTTAAAGATGAATTTCGGTAAAAACAGATCTGGAGGGTGGTGAGGCGTTTGACGGTAAGGCTTCTGGAGTCGATTAAGGAAACAGAGCGACAGGCAGATGAACTGATACGGGAGGCGCGGCAAAAAGCACGACAAATTATCAGGGAGGCCGAAAACGAAGCTGCGCAATTGGTAAAGGAAGGTATTGCAGCTGCCGGGAACCGCTCTAAAGAGATGCTGGCCAAAGCGGAGGCGGAAGCAAAAAAGGAAGCTGCCGCCCAGGCAGATGCTCATCAAGGGGAAATCGAGGCTATTAAATCAAAGGCCGCGGCCCGGCTGCCGGAGGCAGTAGCTATGATTGCCGGGAAGGTTGTGAAAATCAATGCCCATAGTTGAGATGCAAAGGATTTCTCTTTTTGCTCACCAACAAGAAAAGGATGCCGTGATTAACATTTTGCAGGAACTGGGAATCGTGGAGTTGGTGGATCTAAAAGAGAGCAGTGCGTGGGAGGAAATGAAACTTTTGCTCGAACCGGAGGAAGCTGCGGAAGAAGTGGCGCAATTGGAATCCCGGTTGGGCGAAATTCGTTACTGCCTTGATTTTTTCCAGCGCTACTTTCCCGTGCAAAAGAGCTTTATTGAACAATTTACGGGTGCCAGGTTCAATATAACTCCGGAGGAGTACAAGGAATTTGTTGCCAAAGGCGAAGAAACCGACCTTGTTTATCGGAATTGCCGGGAGGTAGATGAAGAACAAATAGGTTTACGAAATGAAGAAACACGTTGCCATAACCTGCTTTCGAGCCTGGCACCGTGGGCCGGTTTTTCACTGCCTTTGGAACAAATTAAAGATACAAAGCGCTTACGTATGCAACTTAGCACTGTTCCGGCGGATGAACTTCCGGTTTTGCAAAAAGCTTTGGCCGAAACCGTGGCTGATTACTATCTGGAAGTAGTATCAGCTGATAGGGATTTGGCATATGTCTTTGCTCTTTACTTACAAAAAGAGTCAGCCGAAGTCGGGGAAATTTTTAAGACCTATGGGGCAACGGAGGTTTCTTTTCCCGGGTTGACGGGTACAGCGGCACAATCTATCGAAGAACTGGATGGTAAAATAGCAGAGATCCAGCGTAAAAGAGAAGAACTGCGGCAAAGGGTGGAGAAACTTTTGATTCACCGCCCCCATATGATGGCTTACTATGACTACCTGGAAGGCCAAAGGGCCCAGAAAGAAGCTATCGGCAACTTGGCCCGGACGGAAAATACTTTTATGTTGGAAGGCTGGGTACCTGCGCCGCTTGTTTCCAATCTTAAAAAAACGCTTATGCAGGAAACAGAAACAGCACTTCTTGTGTCCCGGGATCCCGAACCGGGTGAAGATGTACCGGTTTTACTGCAAAATGGCCCGGTATCTGATGCTTACGAGGTTGTGACCCGTATGTACAGTACCCCCAGCCGGCGCGAAATTGATCCCACGCCGTTGATGGCACCGTTCTTCTTTGTTTTTTTCGGCATGTGCCTTTCCGATGCCGGTTACGGCGTGATCCTTTCCTTGCTTGCTTATTTTATTACCCGTAAAATTAAGCTGAAAGGAATGGGCAAACAGCTTATCAAATTGCTGTTTTTAGGCGGAGTTTCCGCATTTCTTGCCGGTATCGTCATGGGCAGCTATTTCGGGGATCTAATCAAGATCGAACCTTTGTGGTTTAATCCTTTGGATGATCCGATGCGCATGTTGATTGTTTCCTGTATTTTAGGAGGCATTCATATTTTCACGGGAATGGCCGTTCAGGCCTATCAAAGTATCAAGCGCGGCAGGATCTGGGATGCTGTTTTTGATCAGGGGCTATGGTACCTTTTTTTGATCGGACTGGTTTTGCTTTTTCTGCCGCAAGGTAATTTTGCCGGTAAATGGATGTCTATCACCGGCGCAGTAGGCCTTGTTCTAACCCAGGGACGCAGTCAGAAGGGGATCTTTAAAAAGCTTTCCAGTGGGCTGGTCAGCCTTTATGATGTGACCGGGTTTTTAAGCGATGTGCTTTCTTATTCTCGTTTGCTGGCTTTGGGGCTGGCGACCGGTGTGATTGCTTCCGCTATCAATACGATGGCCGGACTTCTGACGGGAAGCGTCGTTGGGGTGATCGTCATGATCATCATTCTTCTGGGCGGGCATTCTTTTAACTTGATCATCAATACCTTGGGTGCTTATGTGCATACCAGCCGTCTACAGTACATTGAATTTTTTGGTAAATTTTTCGAGGGCGGGGGACGTTCCTTTCAGCCCTTTTGCAAAACAACTAAATTCGTAGAGATTGAAGAAAGGAAGGCATAATATCATGGCAGGAATAATATGGGCTCTTTTAGGGGCTGCACTTGCAGTAGCTTTGGCAGGGATTGGTTCGGCGATAGGAGTGGGGCTGGTTGGTGAAAGTGCAGCCGGTGTAATAACGGAAGATCCCGACAAATTCGGACAAACTCTTTTAATGCAGGCTCTTCCCGGAACGCAGGGAATCTATGGGCTTTTAACCGGCTTTCTGATCATGCAGAAAGTAGGCGTTATCGGAGGGGCGCTCCTTGATCTTACCGTACAGCAAGGTTTCTCTATCTTTATGGCAGCTCTACCCATTGCTTTGGTGGGATACCTATCGGCGATCTCTCAGGGCAAAGCGGCGGCGGCCGGGGTAGGCCTCATTGCCAAGCGCCCGGAAGAATTGGGTAAGGCAATTGTCTATGCGGTTATGGTGGAAACTTATGCCGTATTGGCCCTTTTAGCCTCAATTATGCTGCTTTTCGGTATTGTTGTCTAGGATTGCCTTACAGGTATAGCTTCGAAGGGAGTGTTCACTATGTCAGAGGGAGCGGAAAGGATCAGCCGGCGCATACTAAATGATGCCCGGGCCCAAGCCGAAAAAATTGTGGCGGAGGCAACTGAAAAAGCCAACGGCATTCGTGCCGGTGCGGAAAAAGAAACCGCTGAAAGAAAAGAACGGATCCTGGAACGCGCGCAAAAAGAAGCGGAAGAACAAAAACGGCGTATCCTGGGCATGGCCCAGCTGGATGCGCGTAAAGACATGTTGGCGGCCAAACAAGAAATGATTGAAAAGGCTTTCGAGCAGGCACTTGCCGAATTAACAAACCTTGAAAAGGATGCATACTTGGAATATTTACAAAAAATGCTCCTTGCTTCGATGAAAACAGGCGAGGAGACAGTCATTCTTTCGCCGCGGGATAAAGATAAAATCCCCGCCAAATTTTGGAAAAACCTTAGGCGTGAACTTACTGCTACAGGGCGGAAAGGCAAGCCCTCCTTGGGGCCGGAGGCCCCGGATATAAAAGGCGGCTTTATTTTACAATCCGGCGGGGTGGAGATCAACAACACATTCCAGGCACTTTTAGAGATGCAAAGAGACGAGTTAGAGCCGGAAGTAGCCTCATTGCTCTTTGGAGAAAGATGATTTTTTTAGCGCGGGATCGGAAGGGGGCAAAAAGAGATGCCTGTTAGCGAGACAATCTATGCCTATGCAGTGGGGCGAATCAGAGTATTAGAAACACGCCTTTTAGATAAAAGCAAACTGGAAAGAATGGTCGAGGCTTCTACAGCGGACGAGGCGCTGAAGGTGTTGGCCGAAACAGATTATGCCAATATGGTGGCCGAACTGGACAGCGTCCATGATTTTGAAGATATTTTGCAGGAAGAAATCCAACGCACCTATCTGCTGGTCCGGAAAATCAATCCCGAAGCCCATTTTACGGATTTAATTTCCTTAAAATATGATTTCCATAATTTAAAGGTGCTGTTAAAAGCCAAATATCTGGAGGAGAATGCCGATACGCTCCTGATTCCTGTAGGCACAATACCCATTGACAAATTACGTTCTATAGTTTCCGAGGAAAATTTTCAGGAACTGCCCGGGGCCCTACGTGCCTCTGTAGAGCAAATTGCAGAAGAATTCATAGTTTCCGGAGATCCCCAGATGATAGATCTCTACCTGGATCGGACTTTGTATGCCATGCTTATTGGCACGGCACGTAAATTGCGTTCTGCAATTTTGGAAGGTTTGTTCATAAGAGAGGCGGATTTAACGAATATCAAGACTTTTTTACGTGTGAAACGCATCGGCTTCGATAAGGAATTTTTACAAAAGGCACTTCTTCCCTATGGCCGGCTTCCCGCCGATCTGTTCTTAGATCTTCTTGATGAGCCGTTGGAGCTTTTAGAGGATCGCCTGTCTATGAGCGACTATGCTGCGGCGGTCAGCGAAGGGGTACGTGAATGGCAGGATAAAGGAAGCATTACACATTTCGAAAAACAAGCCGATGATCTTCTCACCGCTTATTTGCAGCAGGGGAAACTAAGGCCTTTTGGCTTGGAGCCTTTGATCGGCTATCTATATGCCAAAGAAGTTGAGATTAAAAATATTCGCATGATACTGGTTGGAAAAATTAATGGATTGCCCACCGAACTGATCAGGGAGAGATTGCGTGATGTCTATGTATAAAATCGCGGTGATCGGTGACAAAGATTCCATCTTGGGGTTTAAAACCCTGGGTGTGACAACTTTTCCCGTGGTCGATGCCGGGGCCGCGCTGGCGGTGCTAAAGCAGGTATCAAGGGAAAAATATGCTGTGCTTTTTATCACGGAAGAACTTGCTCAGCATCTGGAGGATCCCATTGCGGAGCTGAACAAACGTTTTTTGCCGGTCGTTCTTCCCATTCCCAATAACAAAGGAACTTTAGGTATCGGTATCAGCAAGGTTAAAGAAAGTGTTGAAAAAGCAATTGGTGCAGATATCTTATTCAGGAAAGAGGGTTGATAACTTGGAGGTAGGTCGCGTAATTAAAGTTTCTGGTCCGCTTGTCATAGCTGAAAATATGGGCGAGGCCCGCATGTACGATATGGTCAAGGTCAGCGATACCGGCCTGCTGGGTGAGATCATTGAGGTGCGCGGGGATCAAGCTTCCATCCAGGTCTACGAGGAGACAGCCGGGCTTGGCCCGGGAGAACCGGTCTACAATACGGGTATGCCCTTAAGCGTTGAGCTGGGGCCGGGCCTTATCGAGGCCATCTTCGATGGAGTCCAGCGCCCACTGGATGTTGTTTGGAAGAAGGCCGGTGACTATATTACCAAAGGAGTGGAGGCCGTAGCCTTGGACCGGGAGCGCGAGTGGGAATTCGTGCCTCGTGTTAAAATAGGCGATACGGTGCAGGCCGGGGATATACTGGGGACGGTGCAGGAGACGATTCCGGTGGAACACCGCATCATGGTGCCCCCTCAAATTGCTTCCGGCAAAGTGATCGAGATTTCCCAAAAGAAAGCAACGGTGACCGATATTATTGCCCGCCTGGAAACAGAAAATGGTACCATAGAACTTACCATGATGCAAAAATGGCCGGTGAGGGAGGGACGTCCCTATAAGGAAAAACTGGGGCCCTATATTCCCCTGATCACCGGGCAACGTATTTTGGATACCCTTTTCCCGGTGGCCAAAGGCGGGACTGCCTGCATTCCGGGGCCTTTTGGCAGCGGTAAAACCGTAACGCAGCACCAGCTTGCCAAATGGGCCGATGCCGAAATAGTTGTTTACATCGGCTGCGGGGAACGCGGTAATGAGATGACCGATGTGCTCATGGAATTTCCGGAGCTGTTGGATCCGCAAACAGATGAGCCTTTAATGAAAAGAACGGTTCTGATTGCCAATACCTCCAATATGCCCGTGGCGGCCCGGGAAGCCTCTATTTATACAGGAATTACCATTGCCGAGTACTTCCGGGATATGGGCTATAGTGTGGCTCTGATGGCCGATTCCACCTCCCGTTGGGCGGAGGCCCTCAGAGAAATTTCCGGGCGTTTGGAAGAGATGCCCGGTGAAGAAGGCTATCCCGCCTACCTTGGTTCACGGGTAGCGGAATTTTATGAAAGGGCCGGCAGGACTATCTGTTTGGGCAGTGATAACAGAGACGGTGCCCTAACGGTTGTGGGAGCGGTTTCACCTCCCGGTGGTGACCTTTCTGAACCGGTGACACAAGCTACGTTGCGCGTGGTGAAGGTTTTTTGGAGCCTGGATGCTACGCTGGCTTACCGCCGTCACTTCCCGGCCATCAACTGGCTTTTAAGCTATTCGCTCTACCAAGAAAACGTCGATCCTTATTTCCGCGAATTATTGGGCGAAAAATGGATCGAAATGAGACGCGAAGCCATGCGTATTTTGCAGGAAGAAGCAGAACTGGAGGAGATTGTGCGTTTGGTAGGAATAGATGCCCTTTCTCCCGAAGAAAGGCTGACGCTGGAGACAGCCAAATCTCTGCGTGAAGATTTTCTCCACCAGAACTCTTTCCACGATGTGGATACCTATACTTCTATCGACAAACAATTTCGTATGATGGAGCTCATTTTGAATTTCCACCACGAGGCCCTGAAAGTAGTGGAAAAAGGCGAGCTGGATCTGGATCTGGAAAAACTTTTTGCCCTGCCGGTCCGCGAGCGTATTGCCAGGGCTAAATATGTGGAGGAAGAGGATCTTGCCATGTTGCAAGAAATTGATACCGAGATCAAGCAACAGATAGGCCAATTCAGCGGGGAAGGAGGGGAAGAAGAAATTGCTTAAAGAATATAAAACTGTCGCCGAAGTAGCCGGACCGCTGATGTTGGTAGAAAACGTGGAAGGGATTACTTACCAAGAACTAACCGAAATTGAACTTCCCGGCGGCGAAATTCGCCGTGGACAGGTTTTGGAAGTGGATGGTGATAAGGCTTTAGTCCAGGTTTTTGAAGGTACCAGCGGCATCAACATTCAGGAGGCCAAAGTACGTTTTCTGGGCCGGGGAATTGAACTTCCCGTATCCATGGATATTCTGGGCCGTGTTTTCGATGGTATGGGGCTTCCACGGGATGATGGGCCCAAAATAATTCCGGATAAAAGACTGGATATTAACGGTTTTCCCATCAACCCCTATGCCCGGGACTATCCTTCAGAGTTTATACAGACAGGCATTTCGGCCATTGATGGTATGAATACTATGGTGCGGGGCCAGAAACTGCCGATTTTTTCCGGATCGGGGCTTCCTCATTCCCGGCTTGCCGCACAAATTGCCCGGCAGTCCAAGGTTTTGGGCACGGAAGAAAAATTTGCCGTTGTTTTCGCAGCCATGGGTATAACCTTTGAAGAAGCCGAGTATTTTATCAGCGACTTTCGCCGGACCGGTGCTATTGAGCGGGCGGTGATTTTCATCAACCTGGCTGATGACCCGGCCATTGAACGGATCGCCACGCCGAGGATGGCGCTTACAGCGGCCGAGTACCTGGCTTTTGAACAGGATATGCATGTTCTGGTGATTTTGACGGATTTGACAAATTATGCCGAAGCCTTGCGGGAAATTTCCGCCGCCCGGAAAGAAGTGCCGGGCCGGAGAGGGTACCCCGGCTATCTTTATACAGACCTTTCCGGTATTTACGAAAGGGCCGGCCGGATCAAGGGAAGGCGTGGGTCTATCACCCAGCTGCCGATCCTAACCATGCCGGAAGATGACAAAACACATCCTATTCCTGACCTTACCGGCTATATCACCGAAGGGCAGGTAATCATCAGCCGCGATTTGCACCGCAAAGGGATTTATCCACCGATCGATGTCCTCCCCTCGCTTTCCAGGTTGAAAGACAAAGGAATTGGGGCCGGTAAGACCAGGGAAGATCACGCCGATACGATGAACCAGCTCTATGCAGCCTATGCACGGGGAAAAGAAGCCAAAGAGCTGGCCGCTATTTTGGGGGAAGCAGCCCTGACGGAAATTGACAAGAAGTTTTCCCAGTTTGCCGATGAGTTCGAATACCGCTATGTTGCCCAGGGAGAGGAGCAAGATCGCACGATTGGGGAAACGCTTGATCTGGGATGGGAATTGTTTTCTCTCTTGCCGCGTGCTGAGTTGAAACGTATCCGGGACGAGTATTTAGATAAGTACTTGCCGCTTTTGGAGGAGGAACAAGAGGATGGAAATTAGGGTAAATCCGACGCGGATGGAGCTTAACCAGCTCAAAAAAAGGCTGCAGATGGCCCTGCGCGGGCACAAACTGCTCAAGGATAAACGAGATGAACTTATCAGCCAATTTTTGGAGCGGGTGAGGAAAAATAAGGAATTACGCGAAGAAATCGAAGCAGAACTCACGGCGGCCATGGCTAAATTTTTGCTGGCACGTGCCGTTATGCCCGCTGAAATGTTAGAAGAAGCGCTGATGTACCCAACGACGCGCTTATCTCTAACAGTGGAAAAGCAGAACATCATGAGCGTCTATGCCCCGCGTCTGTCCTGGAAACAAGAAGCCAGCACCCGGGGGGAAGAAAGCAGTATCTATCCCTATGGATTTGTGGGAACCTCCGCCGAGCTGGATTCTTCGATCGAAACGCTGGCAAAGATCCTGCCCAAATTAATGGAGCTGGCCGAACTGGAAAAAGCCGTCCAGCTACTGGCGGATGAAATTGAAAAAACACGCCGGCGGGTCAATGCACTGGAATATGTCTTGATCCCCAGAATGCAGGAAACCGTCCGCTATATCACCATGAAGCTGGATGAAAATGAACGCGCTGCGCTGACTAGATTGATGAAAATCAAAGACATCGTGCGAGCCAAGGTTTAAATTAGCTTGTTGCTGTTACCGCTAAAAAGTGACAGGGGGACGGTTCTCTTGTCACCTAAAAAATAGCGGAAAGTGCATACCTGGCTTTGATGACAAGAGAACCGTCCCCCTGTCACTTAAAATTATTCAATGGGTAAACTGCCCTGGCTCTAGTGCTAACCATACAGAACTTTGACATTGATATTTTCGGCTGCCTCTATAAGTTTTTTATCTAATGTTGCCAGCGGACGATTTTTTCTGATAGCAAGAAGCAAATAAGCCGTATCATAGCTTGAAAGATTTGTTGTTCTTCCTAAAGCCAGTGCCTCCTTCATAGTTGTTTTAGAAAAGCCATGTTCAACAACAATTGGCAGTTGTAACAGTAATTCCAAAAAGCGTAAAGAATTTGCATGCTTAAGCCTATTTTGCCGTTCTGCCACTAAAAGTACATTTACAACCTCCAAGGGCCAGATGGATGGAACGAATGCTTCAGTATTTAATAACCTGTCCAAAACCTTATCAGCATAGTGATTTGTTTCATCCTTAAAATACCAAGACATCACAACTGAATTATCAATGACGAAAGAATCGTTCATTTTACCGTCTGCCTTCCCCGATCATCTTCTGTAGTGAAAGCCCCGCCAATTTTGCGTTTGTGTCTTCACGAAACTTTCGTAATTCATTAATAACTGATCCGGTATCAATTTTTTTTTAGTGGGCGAAAAAGGTTGCCACACGGCAATAGGAACACCATGCCTGGCAATAATAATACTTTCACCTTTGAAAATATAGTTGATTAGTCAACTAATTTATGATAGTATTTATTTGCGTGCCACAACATGATCTGCGAGCTTTCCGGGGGAGCGGGATTTTCATGAAAAAGCGCAAGTTTTTTTTAACCAAAGCAATCTTCGACATCTATCGAAACAGCCTGGCCTATATAAGCTCCAGGGTTGCGCAATTTGGTATTGGGCGGGGCCAGTGGTATTTTATCAACCATCTTTTGTTTGGCCGCGACGGGATTTCTCAAGAGCAGCTTTCCAAGGAACTTTTTGTAGATAGCGCCCATACGGCACGGGCTGTAAAAAAGCTGGAGGATGGCGGGTTTGTTTTTCGAAAGCCGGATTTACGGGATGCTCGCAAGAAAAATGTCTATGTCACGGAAAAAGCGATCGCTATTAAGGATGATTATCACAAGTTGTATCAAGATCTGAACAAAATATTAGTAGACGGCTTTACACCGGAGGAGTTAAAACTGGTGCGTTCTTTCTTTTATAGGATGCGCAAGAACATAGTATCTTATATGGGAAACAGTGAGCGGGATTTTCCCCGGTGATACGGGTAATACCAAAGGGAGGACGGGACTGAAAAGGATGCCCGCGGGCACGATGCAACAAGGGGCAAATTCCTCTGGTGAATAACCTTTGAAAATTTGCTTTACCACAAAATTTAATATGGCTAACCCCTAGGTTTGTGTGCACAATTAAAAGGGAATATGGTGCAAATCCATAACAGCCCTGCTACTGTAATCACATTTAAATCCGATGCTACAAAGCCACTGGCGCAAGCTGGGAAGGCAGCATCAGGAAGTGTAAGTCAGGAGACCTGCCTAACGGGGGAAAAATAAAATTCATTTTTCAAGGGGAAGGTGATTTATTTTTTGTGCCTAAAATGACAAGACATTACAAAAGAATGGTTGTTACGGCAAGCATAACCGTTTACAAAGCAGGCGTTTTAAAGGATAAGTTAAAAGCTTGGAATCGCAAAGATGCCTTAAATTTACAGCGTATTTAAAAGGAGGGAATTATCAAAATGAGAAAAACCGTATTACTATTAATTACAATGTTACTCATAATCGTCATGCTGGCCGGCTGCACCTCTACAACGCCGTCTTTAAACCAGTCCGGGGCTGCAGAGAAAGTATACAAAGGCAGCGCCCCGGGATATCATGGCGATATCAAAGTGGAGATCACCTTGGATGAAAAAGGGACCATCCTTGCTGTCAATATTGGTAGTCATAAGGAAACTCCGGGAATAGGGACGATTCCCGTGGAAAAACTACCGGCTGCCATTGTATCTTCACAATCTCTTGATGTTGATGTGATTAGCGGCGCTACGGTAACCAGCGATGCCATTCTTGCCGCGGTGGCCGATGCTTTGGCCGGTGCAGATCTGGATCCTTTTGCCTATGGATACGAAGCCTGCGAAAGTGCTGAAGGCGGGGAAATTCAGGCCCTGGATATAGACTCCCTACCGGTCAAAGAGCCTGTGACCGGTTCCGTTACGGTAAGGGATGTAAAGGATCGTGAAGTGACCCTCAACCTTCCTATTTCCACCTATGCCATAAGCACCATGGATGTTGTAGACTTTATCATCCCGCTTTTAGGAAAGGAGGCCTTTTCTAAATTGGTAGGCTCCGGTCAGGATGGCGGTGGCGGTCTGCAAGGTTACGCCAAATTGTATACACCCATTGTAGGGAATTACATGAAACATGTTGGCCAAATATCCGATCACAATGCTCCTTTCGATCTAGAGATGATCCTGGCCTTGGAACCCGATGTGCTTATCGTAAATTCAGCCATGGGAGCCCACCGGTATGCTTTGGAAATCGAACCCCAGCTTACCAGAGTAGGGATTCCTCTGGTCATGATCGATGTCCCCGGAGAGTCCTTTACTACCTCAGTGCAAGAAACACTTAAACTGCTGGGAGATATTTTCCAAAAGGAAGAACGCGCCGCTGAGGTAATATCTTTTATTGATAACCAGTACAAGCTTTTGACCTCCAAGAAATTGAGCCAACGCAGTGACAAGCCTACTGTTTACTACGAAAAATCCGGTTACGCAGAGATCTATGGTTCTACCAGCACAAGCCTAACCGGTTGGGGCACTGTCATTGCTGTTGCCGGTGGCGAAAACATAGCCGATCCCGTACTTTTAGAAACTGCTGCCGGCAAAGGCAGTGGCAATACCCTGGATCCCGAATATGTATTACAAGCAGATCCTGATTTTATTATTCTAAGCGGTTCCGGGGCGGGTTGGATGGATAACTTTGCAGGATCCACTCCCAAAGTGCCGAAATTCGACATTTTAAAAAGGACTGGCTGGAACCGGCTGAAAGCGGTCCAAAACGATCAAGTCTATGAGATGGCCCACGCCACCAGCAGGTCTATTTTCGGGTTTTATGCAGCCTTAAAGTTGGCCGGCATATTTTACCCGGCAGAGTTTAAGGGTGTAGATGCCGATGCAATCATGGACGAGTTTTTCGAAAAGTTTATGCTGGTGGACAGTGATATCACGGGATGGACATACAGATCCTCCGAGGTGCTAAAATAGATGCCTGTCAAAGCAAAGACCCCGGTGCCGGATCATTTCTTTTATGATCTTATGCTTAAAAGAAGAACCGTTATTATAGCGGTACTCCTTGGATTGGCTGCAGTCCTGTTTCTTTTGAACATCTCATTGGGCTCCTCCCCCATCCCTTTAGGAGAAATATTCAAGGTTTTGTTTATAGGAAAAGGCCAGGGGAACAATGTGATGATCATAAGAGACATCCGTCTGCCCATGTCTCTTATGGCACTGGTGGTGGGGGCATCTTTGGGGATCGGGGGCTGTGAAATTCAAACCATCTTAAGAAACCCCATCGCCAGCCCTTTTACCTTGGGCATTACCAATGCCGCCACCTTTGGTGCAGCCCTGGGGCTGATTCTTAATGCCAATCTGTTAAAAGTATCTGAATCCATCATGGTCACCGCTAACGCTTTTGTTTTTGCCCTGTTGGCCTCAGTGTGCATCTATGCTTTCTCTTCTCGTGCCCGTGCCGGTAAAAGCAGCATCGTGCTTTTTGGCATCGCTTTAAATTTTTTCTTTACCGCTTTGACCATGATTTTACAATATGTTTCCGACAGCGAAGATCTAAAAAGCCTTGTATTTTGGAACATGGGCAGTTTGCTAAAGACAAACTGGACTAAACTTTTCATTGTCCTTGGGGCGTTGCTTTTTTGTTTCCTGATTTTCCATAGGAATGCCTGGAAACTGACAGCCATGACCCTGGACGATACCAAGGCGAAAAGTTTGGGAGTAGACGCGCAAAAAATCCGGCGGATGGTGATCATCCTGACTTCCTTAGTAACGGCTTTTGCGGTGTCTTTTGTTGGTTCCATTGGGTTTGTGGGGATCATCGCGCCGCATATTGCCCGGCAACTGGTGGGAGAAGATCAACGCTTTTTTCTATCCCTTTCGGCCCTTATCGGCGCTGTTGTGGTGGCGCTTTCTTTTACGGTCAGTAAACTGATCATCCCGGGGGTGGTATTGCCCATCGGGCTGGTAACGGCTGTCGTAGGCATTCCGGTGTTTTTAAGCATCATCTTCCGCGAAAGGGAGGTCATGTAATGTTAAGAACCGAAAACCTGTCTTTTTCCTACAAGACAAAAAAGGGCCCTCTTCCGGTCTTTCAAGACCTAAACGTTTCTTTTAGCCCTGGGTTTAATGTGGTGCTGGGTCCCAATGGGTCCGGAAAATCTACTTTGCTCAAATCCATCTTCGGGCTGCTTCCATACGAGGGCACTGTCTGGTATCAAAAAGAAAATGTGACAGCTATGGGCATCGACGACAAAACAAAACTTATGTCTTATCTTCCCCAGATGGATACATCTTTTTCTGTACTTACAGTGCTGGAAATGGTGCTTCTGGGACGCCTGCCGGAACTTGGCCGTAAAGTAAAAGATGAGGATCTGCATAGCGTGATGGAAATCTTGGCTTCCCTTAACATCGAACGCCTGGCTCCCAGGCGCTTTACAGAACTAAGCGGGGGGCAAAAAAAGATGGTGCTGGTAGCCCAGGCCTTGGTCCGAAACCCCAAAGTAATACTGCTGGATGAGCCCGTCAATTCTCTGGATTTGCAAAAACAACTGGAGCTTTGCCATCTTTTAAGGTGCTTGGAGGAAGGAACCAGTATAATAGCGGTGCTCCATGATCTAAATCTGGCGGTGCAATTTGCCCACCATATAGTAGTTCTCAATGGCAAGGGGAAACTTTATGGAGCGGGCAGTCCCCGGGAAACTGTTACTGAGAAGATGCTCCGGGAGGTCTACGGCGTGGTGGCTTCCGTCAATTATGATAAAAATGGCAGGCCTGCTATTTCTGCGATCAGATCTACCAGGGATGTAGTGGCCTAAGCTATAGAAAAGAAGAGCCGGGAAAGCCGGCTCTGATTATGGGTTTAACGGAAAAAGATAACGGCACTTTTGTGCCGATTTTTACTTTTGTGTCCTTAACGCACCAGATCAGTGTACAGCTCAGGCCGCCTGACATTGAGGTAAAAGATGGAGCGCATGGAAGTGGATTTTCCACGGCGGATAGAATTAATTAACCGTGGATACAAATCTGTCACCAGCAAGTGATCATTTTTTTGAAATGATTCCGCCAGGACGTTGCCCTTCGGATCAATGATCAGGGCACCACCGCAAAAAGTGCGCCCGGTCCCATCACTTCCCACTAAATTGCAGGTGGCAATAAAAACGGTGTTATCATAGGCGCGGGCCGGCAAATATTTTAGCCAGGTGCTGCGGCGCCGGTTGCCGGACACCATGGGCGAAGCATGGGGTGCAAAGATAATCTCCGCTCCTTTCAAGGATAATATCGTAGCTGCTTCGGGGAAACGGAGGTCCCAGCAGATCAAAATCCCAAAATTGGCTTTTTTGTGCCGGAAAACAGGCAGTTCTTGGCCGGGTAAAAAATATGGTTTCTCCCTGGAACCCAAATGTGTTTTTCTATAGAGATCCCACTTTCCATCAGGATAGGCTACAAAATGGGTAATATATGGTTTGTTGTATTCCGTTTGTTCAGCCAGACCAACCAGCATGGTCAATTTATAAGTTTGAGCCAGGGCCAAAATTTTTTCGGTATAAGGACCCGGTATTGGTTGGGCATGAAGGCATGATTCGGTCCGGCTGTAGCCTTGTAAGCAGAGTTCCGGATAACAAATAATATCCACTTCTTGTGCTGCGGCATCCCGGGCCAAGCGGCTTATTTTTTTCAGATTGTTTTTAAGATCGGCAAACGGAGATCTCATTTGTACCAATGCTATCCGTATCTGTTTCATTCTTTTACCTCTGCTATATCCGGGAAAAGAAACCGGGCCATCTCTTGCACACCTTTGTAAAAACGGAATGTTGGGGAAGAGATAATTTTTTCGCTGATGATATGGACACGTCCGTTTTGGACTGCTTTGATCGTTTCAAAACCGGGCCGTGCCAAAATTGTTTGTAGGTTGATGTTTGCATTCATGGCACCGCGCTGGGCTACATAGACATCGATTTCATCTGCAAGCGCCAAAATGCGCTCTTCTCCGAAAGAAGCAATAGAGCTTTTTTCCTGGATGGGTTTGGCACCTGCAGCTATGTTGATGCCCCCGGCAAAAGCGATGGCGATAGCCGGCATAGAGTCCTCTGTAATTGTGCGCAGGTTTACCTCCGTCGCTTCAAAAAAAACATTTTGTTTGTTCGCCCTGTTTTTAGTTAATGCCATGATTTCTTCCAAGTTTCTATAAAATAAGTCCAACTGCTCTGTTGCAGCATCCTCTGTACCCGTTAAAAGGGCAAGCTTGCTGATATAATCCTTAAATCCGGCAAATTTTTCGGGGTACAGGGAAACAACGGGAATACCGGCCATTTCTATAGCCTGGACAAACCCGGGCACCCTCCTGGTAATATAGGGGCGGATTAAAACAAGATCCGGTTCAGCAGCGATGATGGTTTCGGGATCATCATTATAATCATAGTTGGGTATTTTCTGTGTATCAGGGGGGTAGGTAGATGTATGATGATCACCGATTAGCATAGCGCCTGCCCCCAGGCTGAAAA
The DNA here is from genome assembly GCA_012798755.1 of Bacillota bacterium. Classification (GTDB taxonomy): domain Bacteria; phylum Bacillota; class Dethiobacteria; order DTU022; family UBA8154; genus UBA9862. The sequence continues at coordinate 30,339 of JAAZMP010000009.1, read as the reverse complement.
GGTTTTCCGTATGGGCGCTGTAAAGCGAAATGATGCGGGTGCAGGGGGAATCAAGCAAAATTTTCCGCCCGTCATCGTCCGTAAATTGGATAGCTGTTTCCGATAGCTGCATTTCCGCACCAGGTATTTCCACCTGCGCACACCCCGACAGTGTTATTGCCAGCAGCAGGGCTAGAACCAAAAGCATAAATTTTTTTTGAATGTAAACGGACATGGGCCAACCTCCTTGTAAAATAGTATTGAAACACCTGCTAAACCAACTGTAAAACTATATCTTCAATAGTCATAAACAGCTCTTTGGCAAGTGGAAATTGCTATTTTGCATTTGTATTGATGGCAGTGGCGATGTGTCTGATGTACAAATTGTGTATGGCCGGAAATTCACCCAGCCCTTTTAGAATGTACTCTACTGTGAAACCCTCAGATTCCAAAACAGTTTTCCAAGAATCCTTTTGCGTGCCAGCCATATCATTAATAGCATGATCGCCGGCTACGATCATGAACGGTTGGAGGATAACTTTTGTATAGCCGCCGGCTTTTAAGGAAGGCAAGATGTTATCAAGGCCGGGGTAGTTTTCGATGGCGCCGACAAACACGTTTTTCATACCTTGTTCCTTAAACATATAATCCAGGGCAGCGTAGGCCGCATTGGCAAAATGCTCTGAGCCATGCCCCATAAGCAACAGAGCGGTATCACCGGCAAGGTTGTTAGGTGAGATCTGTGTTTTAAAAGCATCGATTAGCGCCAGGTAGTCTTTTGTTGTAGAAAGCAAGGGGGCTCCAAAAAAGATGGAAGCAAAACGATCCCTATAATATTCAATTTTTGCTACCGTTTCATTGAACTCTAAACCGTTTATGATGTGTGTGGACTGGACGACGAGAGTGCCGATACCTTTGGCAGCCAGATGTTGCATAGCCTCTTCAACATTTTTGATTTCAAGCCCATCACGTTTTTTCAGTTTGTCAATAATTATTTGGCTTGTAAAAGCACGATGTATCTCATATTTGGGGTACGCCTTACCAATTGCTGCTTCGATTGCATCGATGGTCCGGGCACGTGTATCATTATAACTGGTGCCAAAACTAACCACGAGGATTGCTTTTTTGCTGGGATCACCTGTTTTAGTTTTATTTGTTCCGGTGTAAGTGCCAAGGCCCAATGATGCCGGCAAGGCAAAAAAAGAAATAGCTGTATTTTCCATTTTGGAAATCCCCCTTTATGATTCAGATTGTATTTTGGATGAAAAAACCTTTATCCGCAAAGATCTCTGCCTCTACCTGGAAAACATGGCGGAAAAGCTCTTTTGTCATTACCGTTTTCGGTGTTCCATGGGAAACACAGGCGCCTTCTTTGAGCACAAGGACTTTATCGCTGAAACGATAGGCAAGATTTAAGTCGTGGTAAATTGCCAGCACGGTGAGCCCGCAATCCGTACATAGTTTTTTCAGCAGCCCGGACATTTGCATGCGTGCAGCGACATCCAGTTCGGACATGGCTTCATCCAACAGCAGCACCCGCGGCTCTTGCGCCAGGGCGCGGCACAAAGCGACGCGCTGCCGTTCGCCGCCTGAAAGCTGTGTGATCGGCTGCGCGGACAAACTCAAAGTACCCGTTAGTTCCATTAGCTGTTCTACTCTTTTGTATTGGCTGTCGCTGATTGCCGCAAAGCGTTCCCGGTGAGGATGTAAACCCAGTAAGATGCTTTCCAGACAGGTAAAAGGCATGGCCTGGACCGTATTTTGTGGCACGATTGCCAGATGCCGGGCGCGCTGGCGGGCGTTTATCTTTTGTAAAACTTGATTTTCATAGAAAACCTCCCCTTTTCGCGGGGCGTACAACCCACTTAATATTTTAAGCAAAGTGCTTTTCCCGCTGCCGTTAGGCCCGATTAGTGAAAAAAATTCTCCGGCATAAACGGCAAGGTTGATATTTTTGAGGACCTGACGATTTCCATAATAGAAATCGAGATTTCGCGCTTTAAGGCGCGGTAAGGGATTGTTTGTTTCGTTCATAGCTGCCTCCGTGGTTTTCTGGAAAATACGTATAGGAAAAAAGGCCCGCCCAGCAACGTTGTCAGCACGCCGACAGGGATCTCACCGCCGGAAAACAAGCGGGTAGCATTGTCAGCAAGTAGCAAAAGAAGCCCCCCTAAGAGTGCGGAAAGCGGGATGAGGATGCGATTATCAGCAGTGAGCCACATTCTTAAAAGATGTGGAACAATAAGCCCTACAAACCCGATTACGCCGCTAACCGATACACATCCGGCAGTCAAGCAGGAACCCAGAATCAAGTAGAGCAGGCGTACCTGTTTTGTGTTTACTCCCAACCCCCGGGCTTCTTCGTCACCCAGGGTCATCACGTTTAAGTCATCGGCAAAGGCATAGGCGAAAATACCGGCCAGGAGCACTGTAGGCATGACCAAAAATACATGACCCCATTGGCGGGAAACGAGGCTGCCCATGATCCAAAAGACGATGGCGCTGACATTTTCCCCGGCAGCCATCTTAATGTAACTGATGCCGGCGGATAAGATGGCACTGATGATAATGCCCGAGATGATCAGGTTGCCGGTCGTAAGCCCCCCGCCGCGCCCGGCAATTAGCAACACCAAAAGCAGTGTTAAAAAAGCAAAGGCAAAGGCGAAGGCGGTTGTAGAGAGCATTGTGGCAAACAAAATGTTAAAAAGGATGGCCAGCGAGGCTCCGAAAGCGGCACCGGTGGAGACGCCTAACGTATAAGGATCGGCCAGGGGATTGCCAAGAATTGATTGAAATATGGTCCCCGCAATGGCCAGCCCCATGCCCACGAACAGGCCACACAAAAGACGCGGTAGGCGAATCTTCCATACAACGGCGACAGCGTTGGCCTTGACATCCGGTAAAGCGCTGCCGCAGATTTTTCCCCAAAGGATATACAGTGATTGGCCGAAGCCGATCTGCATGGCGCCCACACCAACGGTGAAAACCAGGGTGAGCAAGATCAAGACAAAAAATGCAAATCCCAGGCATAGGTACTTGTAGCGATTTTTTTTCCGTTCTTGGATACTATCCATACGAAACAGATCCTCTTTTCCAAAACAGTCTGAGGCCTAGACAGGGGAAAATAAAGAAAAATCCTGCCTTCTTTTGCTCAAAGAAAGCAGGATTTTAATATTTTATCGTAAACTGCAGCCTGTCGCCCGGCGGCTGCACGCATATTATTTCCGATTAGGGAAATATTCTTATCCTGACAGTCCTTTTGCACCGAAAGGTCTGACAAAACCGATGTGAGCCGGCCTTCTGACTTGCATATTACGCTTGTCGCCTTCCCAGGGTGTACCTACTTCCTTACCCCAGTGGCCTGATGGCAAGCGCCTGCCATGCTTACAGCAGCGGTGACTGTGTGGGCTTTGTACCCACTTTCCGTTCACTCACATCGCCCGTGTTGCTATTTAATTTTTTGTTATCTTTTTACTGCAAAAATATCTTACCATACCACCGGAAGAAAAACAAATTTTATTATGAAAAAAGAACGGCTGAATTACGGAAGCGCCATCTTATTGTCATTTCAAAGCCAAAGCCAAAGTACACAATAGGTACGTCCCCGCGTGCTCCAAGCCAAAGTACACAATAGGTACGTCCCCGCGTGTTCCCGCGTGTTCCCGTGTGCTCAAGACTTATTCATGCAGGGCTTTATCTAAATGTTGTTCATATTCTTCTATCGTGTCTGCCTTAATGATTGTTTTTGATAAAGATCTCAAAACTTCCGCATCCTGAATTTTTTGCAGTTTGGCACTGATATGTTCGGATACTATGTTAAATTTTACTTCCAATAGATCATGTATGTTTGTCTGTAATGTACTATAGGTAGCTTTCTCTGTCGCTTCTTTCGTAGCTTTTTCCGCCGCTTCTTTTCTTTCTTCCGCAGTCCATTCCTTAAGCAATTCCGATTCCATCAGCATTTCCCTCCTTACAAACATTTTAACAAGCGCTGTTGTATAGCGCTTTTCCGCCAGGATAGAAACGATAGCAAGTAGATCCGCACGAAGGGAACTGTTTTTTTATTTCTTTTATAGCGTTTATTGCTGCCTGTAGCACATTTTCAGGGGTTTCTCCCGGGAGTTCCTGCATCAAGGGTAACAGGGGATACAGCGCTACCAGCTTTTGTTTTAAAACGGTGGTTTTTTCCAATTCCCAGGCACGCAAGACCTTGTAATTATAATCAATAGTTGTTTTTTCATCCCAAGCGTCCTTAAGCCGGTTTATACCATTATCATGTTCAGGATACAAAAAGAGAACGGCCTGACGAATAGACGGAGCTCCTAATCCTTTAGACATTGTATATTCCCAAATATCAGCTCTATAGCGCAACATTCTGGCCGGCAAAGCTGTATCCCGGTATCCTTGCGGTTCTAGGTGCAAATAAGTAAGCTTTGTACCTACACCAATCTGCCAAAGTGCATCCATCCTGGATTCAGCCTTAGGAACTTTTTCCGATTTTATTTCCGCAAATTCTTCGCCTGAAAGTTCAGGTAAAAGATACTTTATCCAGTCTTTCGGCCTGAGCTGCATCAATCGTTTCAATGGTATATCTACCTTTGGCAACTTTTATTTCTCCTTGCTTGTTTATATTATTGAACAAAATCGCTAAAGCGATAGCTTAAAACCTTTTTCATTCAAGTTATTTATATTTTAGTATGGCAGTACGTCCACATATAGGGTATTGTTATGTTGTCACAAAACAAGCCACATGTGAGGTACTGCCACTATGCTTATCGTATCATGTTTTTGTGCAACCAACAACTTTTTTTATGTCCGGCCTTCCAAATCAAGAAGCGACCGCTACGCTATTTTATCCCGGAGGGCCTTGGATATTTTAACGCAGTAAGTGGGCCAGAAAAGGTGGCCTGCTTTTCTTTTCTGGCTTTCAACTACAATTCTTTCCTAAAATATTATATCAGAACTTCAGAAATAGGTTTCTTTCTCTTGACAGGAATTGTTTTTTGTGCCTAAAATTATGTACAATCTAAAATTGAATTTGCTTGTTGCGCTTGCGGGAAGTTGGGTTCAAAGCCCACGCGGAGCCGCCGCTGTAAAAGCCGAGCCTGTTTCTAAATGCCACTGTAAGTTTGTTTCTTATGGGAAGGCGAAACAAGGCCATGACGTTTGAGCCAGAATACCGGGCGTGGCAAGTTAATCACGGGCTGACGGACCTTTAGCCGGCGTGATCAAATGCAAAGCATCAATCTTTGTTTTTTTCAGCCTTTACCGTTTGCCGGGAAGGCTTTTTTTATTTTGCTAATGGGAAGCGGGGTTTTAACTGATGCCAAAAGGGAAGTTTTTCGGCGTAAGCGTGGGGCCGGGTGATCCGGAGCTTCTGACATTGAAAGCCAAGCGCATTCTGGAAAAATGTCCTGTAATTGCCATGCCGCAAACTAGAGGCCAAAATACACTGGCCTTGGATATCGTCAAAAGAACACTTGATATTTCTCGGAAGATTGTTTTACCGTTAAAGTTTTTGATGAGCACCGACCAAGCTGCACTTGCCGCAAACCATAGGCGGCAAGCGCAGCATGTTACGAAGCAACTTGACCGGGGCCGGGATGTGGCTATGGTGAATATCGGCGATGTATCCATCTATTCGACTTTCGCCTATATCAACGAAATTGTCAAAGATTTGGGTTATGAGACAGAGGCTATTGCAGGAGTGCCCAGCTTTTGCGCTGTAGCTGCGGCGCTTGGTATCAGCCTGACCACGATGCAAGAGCCACTGCATATTATTCCGGTGGGTTATGGGGATTTTGCAGGCTACCTTGAACTGAAGGGCACAAAAGTGCTCATGAAAGCAGGCAGTAAATTGCCGGAGGTAAAGGAAATTTTGCACAAAAAAGGTCTGAACGATAAGGCTATGCTGGTGGCAAATTGTGGCCTTCCGGCACAAAGAGTATACCAAAATATTGAAGATGCCGGTGCAGCGGAAGGGTATTTCGCCACGATTTTACTTAAGGAGTAAGGCGATGTCTTTTGAACATTATATTTTTAGGGGCCGGCAAAAATTGCGGCGGGGTTTCACCACGGGAAGCTGCGCAGCTCTTGCAGCCAAAGCAGCGGCGCAGATGTTGCTTGGCGGTGAGCGCGTGGCTACTGTGGAGATCACAACACCGAAAGGAATACCGCTGAAAGTTCCGGTGCTAAAGGCAGAACTAACCTGCGGCCATGCCTGCTGTGCCGTCCGAAAGGATGCCGGAGATGACCCCGATGTGACCGATGGTGTGTTGGTTTATGCCAAACTTTGCAAAACCAGTGCGCCAGGTATCCGGATCGATGGCGGGGCCGGCATTGGCCGTGTTATGCGCCCCGGCCTTGACCAGCCTGTTGGTGCTGCTGCCATCAATCGCGTGCCGCGGCAGATGATAACAAAGGAGCTGCAAGCGATCTGCGATCGCTATGCTTATACGGGCGGCCTGGAAGCAGTGATCAGCATACCGCTGGGAAGCCGTCTTGCCCGGCGCACATTCAATGCCCGGCTCGGTATCGAGGGGGGTATTTCTGTTCTGGGAACGAGTGGAATCGTGGAACCGCAAAGCAGGCAGGCGCTCATCGATTCGTTCGGGCTGGAACTGCGGATATTGGCGGCGGAAGGGCATAAAAGCGTGATCTTTACTCCGGGTAATTATGGCCGGGCTTTTATCGCGGCGCAGGCAGCTTTGGCGGCAACGAGCGTACCGGTGGTAAAATGTTCGAATTATGTCGGCGAAGCGCTGGATTTTGCCGCTTCCAACGGTTTTGATAAAATTTTGCTGGTCGGCCATCTGGGCAAATTTGTCAAACTTGCCGGCGGGATCATGAATACCCATTCCGGTATGGCAGATTGCCGTCGGGAACTGTTGGCTGCTCATGCAGCGCTGGCCGGCGCGGGAAAAAAAACTGTTGCGGAACTGATGCGGGCTGCATCAACAGAAGCTTGCATCGAAATTTTGCAGGCAAACGGCTTGCGAACGGATGTGTTTTTTTCTTTGTTGTCTAATATGCAGTCGCACCTGGAGCGACGTGTGGGAGAGGGGATCGCCATTGGGGCGATGTTGTTCAGCAATGCGCATGGCTTTTTGGGCCAGACGGAAACAGCGGCAGGGTTGATTGCTTCATTCCAATAAGCATTTTTCCAACAATGATGAGGAGGAAATTGGGATGGTCTATTTTGTTGGCGCCGGCAGTGGCGCACCCGATCTGATCACGGTGCGTGGCGCAAAGCGTTTACAAGAGGCTGATGTGATCATTTACGCGGGCAGCCTTGTTAATCCTGACTTGCTTAGTTATGCCAAGGAAGGTTGTGTGGTACATAATAGCGCTGAAATGACGCTTGAACAAGTGCTGCAAGTGATGCGGGAGGCCGAAGCTGCCGGGTTGACGACAGTGCGTTTGCATAGCGGTGATCCCAGCTTGTACGGCGCTATTCGTGAACAGATGGAGGCGCTCGATGAGGCCCAGATCCCCTACGAGAACATTCCGGGCGTCTCCAGTTTTTGCGGCGCTGCAGCGGCCCTGCGCGCTGAATATACGCTGCCGGGAATTAGCCAAAGCGTGATCATCACCAGAATGGCGGGGCGCACACCGGTGCCACAGGAAGAAAACATCCGTAGTTTTGCTGCCCATAATTGTACTATGGTCATCTTTTTGAGTGCCGGCATGACTGCAGCCTTGCAAGAGGAGCTGCTGGGTGGGGGCCTGGCGGCTGATACCCCGGCGGCACTTGTTTACAAGGCTACCTGGCCGCAGGAAAAAACAGTGCGCTGTACCGTGGGTACATTGCACCAGGCTGCTCAAAAGAACGGAATAAAGGGTACAGCTTTAATCCTGGTAGGCCATTTTTTAGGCCGGAACTACGATCGTTCCAGGCTGTACGATCCGGCTTTTACTACTGGCTTTCGTAAAGGAGCAGACAATGAAGGTTAGCATCATCGCTTTTACGGCAACAGGATATGTTCTGGCAACACGGCTGCAAGCCTGCTTAAACGCAGCCGGGATGAAAACAGAAAAGCAGCGTTGCCGGGCCGGGGCGCTTCATGACTGGACCGGCCGGCATTTTGCCGTTGCCGATGCTTTGATTTTTATTGGGGCATCAGGCATAGCGGTGCGCGCCATTGCTCCATATTTGCAGTCCAAAACTTCTGATCCAGCCGTTATAGTGATCGATGAAGGGGGGAGGTTTGTTATCCCACTCCTTTCAGGACATATCGGCGGGGCAAACCGCCTGGCGGCGGATATTTCCCAAATGTTGGCGGCAACTGCCGTTATAACGACTGCTACGGAAAGTAGCGGTGTTTTTGCTATTGACAGCTGGGCTGCCAAGAACAAAATCAGCATTTTGAACCCGGAACGGATTAAATCTGTTTCGGCGCGCCTTCTTGCCGGCGAAAATATTTACCTGTACAGTATGTTTCCTGTGGAAGGTGCACTGCCCGGGGGGTTTACTGCTGTCTTTGATGCCGGTGTGGAAAGGAAGCTACCCGGAGGTTTAAGCGTTGTTGCCGGTAAATGCCTGGAAGATATAGATATGATCTCCAGAAAATCAAGTGCTTTTACTTATAAGCCTGATGTAGTCGTTACCGTAAAAACAGGGGCCAAAAAAGAAGCCTTGCAGCTCGTTCCACCCGTTTTAACCTTAGGCGTTGGTTGCCGCAAAGGCGTGGCGGAAGAAGAGATCCAAAAGGCATTTAAAAAAATGCTGAAAAAAGCCGGCTGCCATAAGGAGGCGGTCGGCCGTGTTTGCAGTATTGATTTGAAAGCCCGGGAACAGGGGTTGCTGGCTTTTTGCACTGCACTTGGTTTGCCGTTGCAGACATTTTCTGTCGAGCAGCTGCGTGCTTTGCCGGGCCGTTTTACGGCCTCTTCATTTGTGCAAGAAATTACGGGGGTTGATAATGTCTGTGAACGCAGCGCCGTGTTGGGTAGCAAAGGAGAACTTTTCGTTTCCAAAAATGTGGAAAACGGGGTTGCGCTGGCGCTGGCGCTGGCCCCTTATACGCTGCGTTTTTAGGAGGAAAAATGAACAAACTTTTTGTAGTGGGGCTGGGCCCCGGCGATTCTGCAGGCATGACCGGCCGGGCTCATCTGGCTTTGGAACAATCTACACTGATCTGCGGTTATACCAAATACATCGAGCTGGTTCGACAGCTCTATCCTAATAAGAAATATCTGGTTACGGGGATGCGCCGTGAAATCGAACGTTGCCGAATGGCACTGCAGGAAGCCGGGCGGCAGACAGTAGCCTTGGTTAGCAGCGGTGATGCCGGCGTGTACGGCATGGCCGGGCTAATTTATGAACTGGCTGGCGATTACCCCTCCGTGGAAATTGAAGTCGTGCCCGGGGTGACGGCGGCACAAAGCGGAGCGGCTGTTTTAGGGGCACCGCTGATGCTGGATTATGCCGTGATTTCGCTTTCTGATCTATTGGTGCCCTGGCCTACAATCGAAAAAAGGCTGCAGGGTGCCTCCCGGGGAGATTTTTTTATCGTGCTTTATAACCCGGCGAGCCGCAGGCGAAAGGGACATTTGCAGCGTGCCTGCGAAATTGTCCTGGAAAATCGAAGCGCGGAAACGGTTTGTGGAATCGTTAGAAATATTGCCAGAAAGGGCGAACAAAGCCGTATCCTTACGTTGGGAGAGCTGCACGGCACAGCAGTGGATATGTTTTCCACCGTCTTCATTGGCAACAGCCAAACCCGTTTGTACAACGATAAGATGGTAACGCCGCGCGGTTATGCAAGAAAGAAAAAAAGAAAGTGAAAAAAGATAATTTAAATTGAAAAAATTACTGTTGTTTGGCGGTACAAGTGAAGAACATGCGCTGATCCAGCAGTTAAAAGTTTACCCTATAGCGATCACGCTGTGCGTTGCCGGTGCCTATGGAAGGGCCTTGCTGCCTGAAAATAATGAAAAGCTGTCTGTTCGTGTCGGCCGCCTCAAACCAAAGCAAATGATCGACATGATCCGCAGAGAAAATTTTTTCTGCATTGTAGATGCTACTCACCCCTATGCTACAGAGGTAACGGCAAATATCAAAACGGCAGCAGCCAAGATGAGGATTCCCTACCTGCGCCTGTTGCGGGAAAAAAGCGAAACTGGCGATGGTATTCTGGTTTCTTCGCCCGATGAGGCGGCGGTTATGGTTGGTAAACTAAGCGGTGCGGCCCTAATCACGACAGGAAGTAAAGGGCTTGCTGCTTTTACACGGATACCGGATTTTGCAAGGCGGCTCTATCCCCGGGTGCTTCCCAGGATAAAGTCCATTCAAACTTGCCTGGATCTTGGGTTTGCAGCCAGCCGGATTATTGCCATGCAAGGGCCTTTTTCCAAGGAATTGAACAGGGAACTGATGCGGCAATTTGATATCAAAATACTGGTAACCAAGGAAAGCGGCAGCGCCGGCGGTTTTCCCGAAAAAAAAGAAGCGGCCCGCGAGTTGGGTGTTCAGCTTATTGTCTTGCGGCGTCCACCGGAAACAGGTTTTTTCTTAAACGAAATCATCTTTAGGGTTCTTACGTTAATGGAGGAAAAAAATTGAGCGTTTATATCGTGGGCCTGGGCATGGGAAATTATGGGACGCTGACCGGAGAGGCCAAAGAAGCTATTTTGGGTGCGGAAATTGTTATCGGGGCCGAACGCCTGCTGGCAGCGCTGCCGGAGGATTACTCCGGCAGGTGTTTTGCGGCAGTCGATCCGGTTGAAATTATCCGGTTGATTGAAATGAACGCCCCGACCCGATCAACTTGTATTCTGTTAAGCGGCGACACTGGTTTTTATAGCGGGACAAAAAGGTTATTGCCGTTTTTGGAAAGCTATAAAGTTACTGTTTTGCCCGGAATTTCCAGCGTACAATATTTTGCGGCCAAACTAAAGCGGCCCTGGCAGGACTGGAAGCTTGTAAGTGCCCATGGCCGAAGCTGTGATGCGGCAGGTCTGGTACAACGCAACGCCGAAACTTTCTTTTTAACAGGCGGTGCCTGGACGGTGCCGGCGTTGTGCGGGCAATTAAGCCAGGCAGGGTTAGGAGATTGCACGGTGACGGTAGGTGAAAACCTGGGATCTGATTGTGAGCGGATCAGGGTGGGGACGGTATTTGAACTGGCACAATCGGATACCGGCGTGCTTGCCGTTATGCTGGTAGAAAACCCCAGCCCCCGCAGGATGGTTTCCTATGGTCTGCCCGATGATGTTTTTCTGCGTGGTGGCAGCCCCATGACCAAAAGCGAAGTGCGCAGCATTGTTTTATCTAAGCTGCGGTTGAGTGAAGGCGATATTATTTATGATGTCGGTGCCGGTACCGGCTCTGTTTCTGTTGAAGCGGCGCTGCTGGTCGGATCCGGGCATGTTTATGCTATCGAGTGTCGATCTGAAGCCTGCAGCCTAATAAAAGAAAACGCCAAAAAATTTGCTCTTTCTAACCTTACTTGCATTGAGGGCAGGGCACCCGAGGCTTTTGCCGGGTTGCCTGTTCCGGATGCTGTGTTTATTGGCGGTAGCGGTGGCAGGCTAGCTGTGATACTGGAAAAGTTGCTGCAGATCAACCCTTATATACGCCTGGTTTTAACTGCCATAACACTGGAAACACTTACAGCAGTAACGACGGCATTGACAGATCTTCCTTCACGGAATATGGAAATAGTACAGATCGCCGTCAACCGTGCAAAGCATTTGGGGAAACATCATCTGCTGACAGCACAAAACCCGGTATTCATAATTAGCTCATAACGCTGGGAAGATATTATGTAAATTAAATGTCGAAATTAGTCGAAGTTAGAAGATTAAGGTCGTATTTATTTATATTTAAGGCGCATGCTTTTTAATTTCCCTTTGCAATCAAAATTGTAAAGCTTGGCAGCAAAGATTAGACCAAAAACCAATTGGGCGGGAAAAGGCCCTATTAAGTAGAAGGGAAGCTATAAAAATGGTTTGGCGTAAATTACCGCCACTTGAAATTGAAAAACGCAGTTTTGAAATCATCAGCCGTGAATTGGCACAAACGGCTATACCTGCAGAACAGCTGCCTGTCCTTAAGCGAGTGATCCATACCACGGCGGATTATGATTATGTTAATAACCTTTATTTTTCAAAGGGCGCAGTTAAGGCAGGCCTGGATGCTCTTTTATCCGGCGCACATATTGTTACCGATACACGCATGGCGCAGGCGGGAATCAACCAAAAGGCACTGGGCAGGCTGGGTGGTTCGCTGCATTGTTTTATGGCCGATTCGGATGTTGCCGCGGCCGCGAAAAAGCGCGGTATAACGCGAGCCGCCGTCAGTATGGAAAAAGCATGCACCTTGAATTATTCCCTGCTGATAGCTGTGGGCAATGCCCCTACGGCATTACTGCGCCTAAGCGAGCTGCTGGAAGCGGGGCATATTGCACCATCTCTTATTATCGGTGTGCCGGTTGGGTTTGTCAATGTTGTGGAAAGCAAGGAAATAATCAAAAAAGCCGGCTTTCCCTGCATAATTGCCGAGGGGCGAAAAGGCGGCAGTACCGTAGCAGCTGCGATTTGTAATGCTTTATTGTATGAAGCTGTCAACCAAATTTAAAAATGTAATCAGAAAGGCTTCATCGTAAATATTCAATAGTAATGGATGGGGTCCGATTTTATATATCTTCTTCAGGCAAAATTTAATTTCCGGTTCTTCCTATTTAAAAAGATATTATTTTTGAATTAAAATAACGCCCATATGATGGTTATTTAATTATTTTCTGGAATGAGAAATTGACCCGCTGGGTATTGACACAGTGACTTGTACGTTTTATTTGACATATATTAAGTTTACAAGTAATATTAGGTTGAAATCCATAATGTTTAAAACTTAACCTTTAGGTAGGGGTTACCTTTTTCATGCATAAATAATAAATAAAGGTGTATGAATATAAAATAAAGATATGCAGGGAGGAAGGTGTGGTGTTTAGTAAAAAGAATTTAAAATTTATCTGTAAAAGAAATATATTTTGTTTATATTTGAGGCCATCTTTTTTCGAGGGGTTGGCCAGATTGTTTGATTTTCCTGGCTATCTCATTGATTATAACTATTCGCGTTCCGGCCGGGAAGCGGATTTACGAGCTATTTCCTCGGACTGGCAGCATGTTGGTGAAGATATTAGTGTTGCCATTCAAAAATTAGATGCTTATTTGGAAATAGCCCATGACTGAGGATGGAATGAAAGCAAGACCCGAAGACGGGAACAAAAAAATTTCAAAGGAAATAGAAGAGCTTATTGAAAAGGTTGGGGACAAAGAGGTTGCTTCTAAAATTATTGCAATTGCCGAAAGTTTCTCAGGGCCTCTTCCCCATCCAAAAATATTAGCCCAGTACAAAGAGATCTTGCCCGATGCACCGGAGCGAATAATTGCTATGGCTGAAAAACAACAAGAACATCGTTTTAATCTAGAAAAAAATGTCATTAAAGGTGACATTGTAAGAGCAAACAGGGGATTGACTTTGGGATTTATTCTTTTCATGATATTTGGTCTGGGAGCTATTGTATTACTAGCCATAGGAAAAAATATTCAAGGGTATGCTTTATTGGGTACAAGTTTATTGGGAGGGATCGGCAATTTCATTCGCGTTGGGGTCGAAAGGGCGAAAAAAATCAGGAACGATCTTAATGGCCGCGAGGCAAGGGGTAAAAACCTCACAATGTAGAGAATAAACAGATAATATTGATCTAAATAGAAAATGACATTATTATATCCTAGATTAAATTTGCTGGGAGTGTAAGAATTTAACACCGTAAACAGCCTCTTCGGGGCCGTCTTTTTTAAGCATGAAAGACCGGGCCTTAGTATTAACTGCTTCTTGTCTTGAAAATGGCTCCTTCAAAAGAAGCCATTTTTTTGATTATTTTATAGTCTGTTTTCGGTAGAGCGTGCCTGTATGACTAATGATTCTGCCGTATTTTGTTCAAGCCCGTGCATATTCTTTCGTGCCATGAAATATAATATAGGGAAAAAGTAGGAGTGGAATACTCTTGAAGGAGATAAAAGACATAGCCTACTATCTCACGGAATTTTCCCGAAAATTATTAGGAGAAAAATCTGAAGTTATCCCCAAAGAAACAGATTTTGACTATTTAACGATGATCGAAAAGGCCAAACAAGAATGGCTGGCGGCGCTGGTGCTTTTTAATAATGTTAGTGAAAAAGATCTTATTGATCACGCTATTTTTAATTTGAATGCCGCCGAACGCCGCTATGTGTTTTTGTTAAAGGAGGCACACCGGAAAAAAAAATGCAGTAACATTCTTGGCAGAGAGGAGGAACCTTAGAAAAGGGTAGTCATGTTTGATCTCGACATAAACTTCATCCTTGCGTTTTTGTTCGGTATTTTCGTTCTTTATCTCTTGGCCAGGGTTTTATACTTTCCTTTGCGAATTTTCTTCCGCTTTTTGCTCAATTCTATCGCAGGAGGTGTGCTACTGGCCATTTTTAATTATTTTGGAGCCTTGTGGGGTTTGCAGATCGGTTTAAATATCGTTACCGCAATAATTGTTGGGCTGCTTGGAGTGCCGGGAATTTTGCTTTTATTGATACTGCAGTACCTGACCGGATAGCCGGCTTGATGAAGGCAATTGTTTTGAACTAATGTATAAGGTCCGGGTTGGAAAAGCATATCCTAGCATATTTTTTTAATTTTTGATTTCACTGTGTTAACTATAGGTTTACAGTGGTGCAGTGGAATCATTTTTTGTGTTTACTTAATAACTATTTTTCCATGTTTGTTAGCTGTCTTTCCAATTATTATTTCTAAAACGACTGAGAAAAGAACGCGTGCGGGGATTCCGGGGGTGTTTGAAAAGGGCCTTTGGTGTCCCTTGTTCAACGATCTTGCCGTCATCTATAAATATAATCCGATCCGCTACCTCCCGGGCAAAATCCATTTCATGGGTTACTAAGAGCATGGTCATTTCTCCTTCTGCAGCTATTTCTTTAATTACGGTTAGTACTTCTCCGACCAGCTCCGGGTCAAGGGCTGAAGTAACTTCATCGAACAGCATTACTTTGGGGCGCATTACCAGGGCCCGGGCAATAGCCACCCGTTGCTGCTGGCCGCCTGAAAGTTGGGATGGGAAGGCGTCCAGTTTATCAGCGAGTCCGACCTTGGCCAGCATCTGCTTTGCCCTTTTTTGGGCCTCTTTTTGGGAAAGCCCGAGAACCTGAATGGGGGCTTCTGCAACGTTGCGCAAGACTGTCATGTGAGGAAAAAGATTGAATTGCTGGAAGACCATGCCTATTTTGCCGCGGTGATGCTGCAGGTGCTTTTCGCCGGCCGGCACCAGCTTGCCGTTTACTTTTTCATGCCAGAGCAGTTCTCCGTCTATCTCAATAGTTCCGCTGCTGGGTCTTTCCAAGGTCATCAGCAGCCGGGCCAGGGTGGTTTTGCCGGAGCCGCTGGGGCCGATGACTGCGATTTTTTCGCCGGGGGCAATGTCCAAATCGACTTTCTTTAAAACCTGAAGTTCGCCGAAATTTTTAGCAACTTTTCGATAGCGGACTATAGGTTCATCTGTCATACTGTCAGTTTCGGTTTCAATTTCAACCTTTGAAGGCATACCCATTTTTTTTAACTCTCCTTTTTTTTGCAATAAATGTGGTTTTTAGCCCAAACTTACGATCTTATAATAAATAAGGAACAGCACCTGTTGTCACGTGTTACTGCTGTTTTAGTTGGAACTCCAAACGTTTCACCAATACGGAGGCCGGGTAACTTAACAGCAGGAAAAAAATACCTACCAAAGTAAAAGGTTCAAGGTAACGGTAGCAATCAGAACCGATAATTTTGGCGGTTTGGAGCATCTCCACCAGTGTGATTGCGGACAATAAAGGTGTTTCTTTAAACATGGCAATCAGGTAATTGCCCATAACGGGAACGGTAGGCGGTATTGCCTGCGGCAAAATAATTTTGGTCCAAGTGCGCAGCCGCGAAAAATTCAGGGCTGTAGCTGCCTCCCACTGCCCGCGGGGAATAGCATCAATTCCGGAACGATATACTTCAGATAAATAGGTGCCATAATGGAAGCCCAGTCCTATGGTTCCGGCTTGAAAAGCAGAAAAAGAAATGCCTGTAGACAGTGGCAATGCATAAAAGATAAAGAAAAGCTGGATCAGCAAAGGCGTACTCCTGACAAATTCTATAAACCCAATCGTTGCTAAAGACAACGGTTTGAAAGCAGAGCGGCGCAGCAAGGCCAGTGCCAGGCCTACTGCCAATGCCAAAGCGAAGCCAGCCAAAGTAGCGGCAATTGTGACCCGGATGGCTTTTAAAATATCGGGCATAACATAGAAGGCAAATTCCCAGTCCCACATAGGTCAAGACCTCCCCATAGCTGCCCGCCGCTCCAACCAACGCATTCCGGCAGTAATAAAAAAGGCCAGAACAAAGTAGATCATCAGCAGCAAACTATAAATTTCCGTCGTCCGACCTGTAGTCTCCCGCAGTGAAAAACCTTGAAATGCAAGATCGGCCAAAGTGATCAGCGAAACCAAGGCCGTTCCTTTGAGCAGTTCAATGAGTAGGTTTCCCAAAGGGGGAATCATTGTTAGCCAGGCCTGGGGCAAAATGATGCGCCACAACCGTTGCCCGGGGGACATGTTAAGGGCGATTGCTGCCTCTATCTGCCCCCGGGGAACGGCTATAATGGAACTGCGTACAACTTCTGATCCGTAAGCACCAAAATTCATTCCCAGGGCCAAAACCCCGACAACCATTCCCGGCAGCCTTATTCCGAAAAGCGGCAGCGCATAAAACATCCAGAACAGCTGAACCAACAAAGAGGTTCCCCGGAAAATTTCCACATAAACACCGGTTACAAAGCGTATAATAGAGCTTTTAGAAAGGCTTCCCAGGCCGGAGATAAAAGCCAAAGCAAAGCCCAAAACCGCCGCCAGCACAGTTAGCTGAACGGTTATTCCCAGCCCCCGCAAAAGCGCCGGGAGAAGCTCAAGCATTTTCTTCATCCTTTCCTTCAGATGCATGTTGGTTGTGAGTACACATGCAAAAAATAACGGTAAACATTTATAACTGATCTGCGATTACATCTTCTGCAGTCATGTCGCCGGGCAAATTTTCTTCCGTAAATCCGAAAGGCCTGATTATTTCCAGCAGCTCCCCGGATGCTTTTAATTTTTCCAGCTCATCGTTAAAGGCGGAGCGAAATTCATCATCTCCTTTACGGAAAACGGCAGCCCCGTAGGATATAACACTTTTGCCGTCCACGATCGGTTGTTTAAAATCAGCAACTCTTTCAATGCCGGGATCGTTTTTGTTGTCCAACAAGGTTTGCAGGGAAGGACCTGTCATAGTAGTAGCATCTACCCTCCCCGCCTGTAGGGCCTCCACACCGGAGGGTTGATCCGGAACTATAACAATTTGTTCTTCAGAGACGCCGACAGATCGCAGGAAATCAACCTCCATGCCGCCTGCCATTGCAGCGATTGTAGCGTCAGAATTGGCTGCAATGTCTTCATAACCGCATAAGTTTTTCGGATTACCTGCTTTTACAGCTAAAGCTACCCCAACCTTGTAATCCGGATTGGCAAAATCGACCTGCTCCGCCCGTTTAGGAAGTATGGCCATGCCGGCTGTTACCATATCAAAACGTCCGGCCTGAAGCCCCTGAATTAAAGCGCCAAACTCTGCCAGGACCCCATCCATTTCTCCGATGCCCATATTTTTTAATATAGTGCGGGCCACCTCTACTGATTCTCCCGTCAATTTGCCGTCTGTAGTTGCATATGCATAAGGACTTTCATTGGCAAAACCTACCGTGACATATCCTTGCCTTTTAATTTTTTCTAAAGTTGTCTCCTTTTCCTGTTGGCCGCAGCCGTTTAAAACAAATACCAATGTCGAAACCAATAATAACGTTGTAATGAACAAGAACCGTTTTTTCACGTAATTTAACCCCTTCCTCTATCTTAAGATTTAAAAGTGATCGCTTTTACCTATTTTGCTTAATTTCCCTAGATGCAGGCCTGCAAACGGGATAATGCCGAACCGGCAGGGCAGCCCCTGTTTGGGGTTTAAAAAGATAAAGCCCCAGGGTTTACTCCTGGGGCTAAATAAGCGTGAAAAAACAAACACAATACCACAAAAACAATACACAAACAGCATCGTACTTTTCTTTCCACGCTTACGAAGTTAGCTGACGGGTTCGGATCGAAAGTTAACCCTACTTCTAAACGGCTGTTATTGCCGCCGGTTAAAAGATTCACCCCAGGAAGTGGTTCCCCCGCTCCTTTACATGTAAAGGATTAAGCGTTTTAAGGAAAACGATTTTTTTAACGTCTTGAGTCTAACATAAACCCGAATTAAAGTAAAATCCAGCATCCAGCTTAATGAATGAACAGCCAAAGCTCTCACCGGGCTGAAAACCTTAGATAGTCAGAAACAGCAATTTGCTTTAAAATGATACGATCTGCACGTTCTATGCCGTATATAAGCTTTGGATGCGATGTGCTTTTTGGATGATAAAGGGGTTTTGTTATTCAGGTTGCATAAAATAATCATGCAATGAGAAAACGTAAGAAAGAGTCCGGCAGAAAAGGGAAGATTAGACAGAGTAAAACAGTAAGTTCGATCAGTTCGTTAATGGCGCCGAGGCAGTCGCCTGTAATTCCCCCTAATTTATTTAAGAAGAAAGCACGGGCTACCGTTATGGCCAATGCTGTAATTGGGAGGAGGAAAAAGAAAAACAGATGGGGGGAGAAAATCCCGGCGGCCAAAGTTATCGCCGTGGCAAGAAGCAACCGGTAGCTTTTTGGTTGCGCAATAAATGGTTTTACCAGCCCTTCACTTTTGCGCGAATAGGGGGTGGTATACATTAGAACGACCATAGACCAGCGGCTTAGCAGGGGACTGTAGAAAAGGGCACTTGTCAGTCTGACCCCCTCCAGGTTGGCCAAAAGGTTATATTTAAGCAACAACAACAATACCAAAGCTACCAGGCCGAAGGTTCCGATATAGGGATCTTGCATGATGCGCAGGCGATCGCTTTTGCTGGCTCCCCCGCCGATGCCGTCAAAAGTATCGGCCAAACCGTCCAAATGCAGTGCCCCTGTTAAAAAAACCCAAAGGACTAAAAGAAGTATGGCGGCTACAGAAGGATTTAAGGGAAACAGTAAATGTAAAAATTTGCGGGCCAGCAACAGGATGCCCCCGATAGCCAGCCCTACAGCCGGGAAAAAAGTGCAGCTTTTGCTAAGAGAAGCCTGATTAATTTTTTCTTGCCCGGGGGCAGGAATTTTGGTGAGAAAAGTAAGAGCGGCAAAAAAAGGGTTCATCTTCGCCTCCGCTTAGTGTAGTCATTTTCAGCCTTTAATTTTCCAGGGGATGCCGGCCACAACCAAATAAACTTTCTCTGCTTTTGCAGCTATAATTTGGTTGGTTTTTCCGGCAATATCCCTGAACAGCCGGCCAAGGTAATGTTCTGGGACAATGCCGGAGCCGACCTCGTTACTTACCAGTATAAGCGTTCCTGGAAATTTTTCGGCTGTTTCCGTAAATTGTTTTACCTGGGTAAAGAGATGTTTTTCCAATGCTTCTTCTTTAATTATGGAAGCATCCCAGGGGGAGGGTTTTTCCGCTTCCTGCCAATGTTCTTCTTTGTTTGCCCAGGAACTGTCCTTTTTTTCAAGGTATCGGAAAAGCAGGTTCGACAACCAGACGGTCAGGCAATCCACCAGAACAATATCGACGGTAGGCGGCAGGTTGTCCAACGCCCGGGACAGTTCGTAAGGTTCTTCAACGGTGATCCAATCCGTCGGCCGGGAATCCCGGTGTATTTTTACCCTTCGCAACATTTCCGCATCGCCGATTAGAGAAGTAGCCAGGTAGGCCACCTCTGCTATTTCCGCTACACGATCTTTATTTTTTTCCGTTGCCAATTTTTGAGCGAAGCTGCTTTTACCGCTGCGTGCTCCGCCGGTGATGAATGTTATTCCCATTTAGTGTTTTCCCCTCACGAAAATTAGTCGCCTTGAAGGCACTTGTTTTTTGCAGGTACAGCGCAAAAAAATCTGCCAGTTTGCTCTTTTGTTCTGTTGTGGTTAAAATAAAGACACGATTTCTCCTCCGGGCGACTGCTATTGTCAGCAGCCATGATCCCTGATACCTCAAATGAGATCATACCATAGCTTAAGCACGGGGGGCAATATCGTACTAAATCAGGAGGTGGTCCTTTGGCGAAAAAGAAAAAAATTATAGGCCTTTTTTTCGGTTTGGCAGTATTGGCGGCAGTCCTATTGATACCGGGATGTGGGTGGGGCAATGAACAGCCCGTCCCGGAGCAACTTGAAAAAAAGGAAAGTGGAAATGGGGGCGAAACGACCGAAAAAGCTCCGGATGAAGTTTTTGTCCTTTTTTTTACAAACACAGACAATAATATGCTTATCGGGGAAGAAAGAGAAATACCGGCAAAAAGCGGTCCGGATCTCAAGGTTGCCCTTTTGCAAGAACTAATTAAGGGCCCGCAAAAGCCGGGGCTGAGTATTACAATTCCTGCCGGTACAAAGGTACTTGGTGTAAACGAAGAAAAGGAAAAAGGCCTGGTAACAGTGAACTTTTCCGAAGAAATTATCACCGGCCATTGGGGAGGTTCCTTTGGGGAGATCGTGACTGTCTATTCTGTGGTAAACACACTGGCTCAGCTTCCCGGTGTGGAACAGGTTAGATTCCTCGTGGAAGGGGATGAGGTGGAAACCCTGGTAGGCCACCTCGATATTTCGGAACCGGTCGAACCGGATTGGGGTATGGTTAGGGAACAATCCGATGCCGGTTAGATTTTATTTATGTGTTTGCAGAAACAATCAAGACAGCATGGCCGCCATTTCAAAGATAATCAGGCCGGGCAAAAGGGCATAGTCCTCAGTGGGAAGATAATCAGGAGCAACGGCGTCATAGAGTATATTGGCCGAAGCGGGAAATTCTTCATCTCCTTCCCAGAGAACGAACATGATAGGTACGCGCGGCAATGGACGCATGATCATGGAAATGTCTCCGAAAGAAGAGGCTTTTCCGCCCAGTTCTACAGCCAGCTCTGCAAATTTTTCCGGCTTTTCCCCAAAATATTTTAGCAGGGGCCGGATCGTCCTGTTTTGATAGGGTTCAACATAAATCTGGCCGCCGGGAAGTTCCTTGAAAGTTATCCATTTTTCCTGTAGCTCGCTGCCTTGGGCTTGAGATAGGTAATGCAAAAACAAAATTTGCATCTGGATAGAGACTCCTTTGCCGTCAACGATAGACTTTACCTCACCGGTGCGGTGGTTAACAAGATACTTTCTGTTCAAATATGGCAAAATAAAACTGTTTTGTTCCCTGTTAAATATTACGGCGCTGTTTAAACAAATGTTTTTGGGATCTGCCTGCGACAGTTCGGCAATGGCTTTATCCAGCGTTACACCGAGATTGAACTTTTCTCTTTCACTTAATTTTTCTTTCATTGTCTTCCCTCCTGCAGGTATCTATAATAAATAAATATAAGAACATTGTACCATAACATCAACAAATAAGGAAAATATTATTTTTTTGACCGGGAGGAAATAAAATGTACCTTGTCAGTGCCTGCCTTTTAGGTTTGAAAACACGTTTTGATGCTGCCGGGTTTGGGCCGTTTTGTGAAAATATTATAACTGTACCCTTAGAAAAACTTATCCCTGTTTGCCCGGAACAGCTTGGGGGACTCTCTACGCCGCGGCTTCCCTCGGAAATTGTTGACGGCCGGGGCGAAGATGTAATAAAGGGAGAAGCAAAAGTTTTAAATTCAGCACAACAAGATGTGACAGAACATTTTCTCCGCGGGGCGGCGAATGCCCTGTATTTGGCCAAACTTTACAGGGTTAAAGGCGCCATTTTAAAAGACGGCAGCCCTTCCTGCGGTTCCTGTTATATCTATGACGGAAGTTTCTCGGGAAAACGCCTACCCGGCACCGGCGTTGCGGCCGCTCTTCTGCAGGAGAACAAAATTCCTGTTTTTAATGAACAAAAACTTTTTCCCCGCCCGCATAATATCAAAAAAGATAAACGCTAAAATAGCTGTTCAGGTTATTATATTCTGTCTAAAATTTCCGGCGGCACTTTCCCCGGGTAGCGCCTGATCATTTTTCGGTGATTCGCCAGGGAATAAAGGCATTCTTTGAACATCTGCAAACGATAGATAAAACCCCTGTAAAAACCCAGTTTCTCTTCCTTTGTAACGTGAGTTAAGCCATGAAGTTCCGGAAAACTTATCTTTTTTTGGGCTAACCCGGCATATTTGGAAAGCAATATTTCCACTCCGAAACGCGACCAGTTAAGATCAGGGAGGATATCGACAAATTCCCTGGATAAGGCACGCTGCCCGTTAAGGATGGAGAAATAATGTTGCGCCAAATTAACGCTGTTTTTTTGGCCTTGGCGAAAAACCCCGACAGTCATGGCCGGGGGCTGTGATCCGCTTAATGGGGAAAGCAATGCTTCAATGTGTTCATTTCTCAGGTTGATCAGGTCAGCATCAAGGAAAATAAAACGGCTGGCGTCAGCGGCCTCCTCCAGCCCGGATTGCAGAGCGGCTCCTTTGCCCCTGTTTTTCTCCCAGCGCAAAAGTCTCACAGGGAAAGTTGCGGCCACTTCCGCTGTATTATCCGTGGAGCCGTCATCCAAGACAATTGTTTCATCCACAAGGGGACTGGAAATGATCACCTCTAAAACTTTGGCCAGGCGTGGCCCTTCATTGTAAGCAGGAACAAGAGCAACTGTTTTAGCAGAACTCAAAGATTTGTGCCTCCTCAAGTAAAATATTTCGAGAAATTCCATTAAGCCCGAAGTGATAAAACTCCTTCCTTAACGCGGTTTTTCGATAACCTCAATTTTTCAATTTCTTGCCGGTTAAAAGAATATCAATTCCCTCCACCATAAATTTTCTCTAAAAAACAGGAATTTCCTTTTTTTAAGGTTAAGCTTTTTACTATGCAGCTTATAAAAAATGATCTTTTTGTTTTTTAAAGATCTCCTGGGATTTGTTTTTGGCCCCTGTAACATTACGGGAGCCATACGTATATATTATAGTAAGCTTTTAAAAGTAATGAAAGGAGGGGAGTAACGTTGTTGTCTAAAGGTTTGATTGTAGATCGACATCTGCTTAAAGTGGAAAAAGTTATCGGTGAAACTACGGTAAGCAGAACTATAGAAGAAGAAATTGACCTGCCGTTTAAGGCCACAAAAGTTTATGAAGTTATTGCCAGTGTTACAGATGTAAAATCGAAGGCAAAAGAAGACGGTGTTGTAGTATCCGGGGTCCTCCACAAACAGCTTTTTGTGGTTGATCACGGGGATGTGGTCCGCCATGTGCCCGAAGACATTCCTTTTGAGGAATTTATAGGCGTTCGCGGTGTCTCGCGCGATATGAATGCGCAGGTAAACATTCGTGTGCTAACAGTCGATACAGAGTTGAAAAGAAACCGGCTGAAGCAAACAGCGGTTTTGGAGTTTTTTGTCAAAGTTACCATTACAGAACAAATAGAAATAGTTACAGATATCAAAGGCCCGGGGATCACCGTCAAAAAAGAGCTATTAAAAGTTGACAGCGTGGTTGGTGAAGATACCCAATATTTTACATTAACACCGACAGCGATTTTGCCGATTACAGCCAAAAAAATTTTTCGGGTCATACCTTCAGTTCGGGATGTAACAACCGAGGTACGTGATGATACCGTCATTGTGCGGGGAACGATCCACAAGCAGGTTTTCCTTGTGGACGAAGGCGATCTTGTTCGCCATGCTTCAGAAGATATTTCTTTTACCAGGACCGTGGATATTCCCGGTGCCAGGCACGGTATGGATGCTCAGGTAGATGTAAGTGTTGCGATGGAAGATTTTGAACTGCACAGAACACCCGGGAAAAAGTTAAGGCAAACGCTGGTAGTGGAAGCCTTTGTCAAAGTAACAGAAACATTACAATTGAAAGTTGTAGTGGATGCGAAAGGCCCCGGCATAAAGGTTATCAGAAGGCTTTTGAAAGTCGAAAGCGTAGTGGTGGATGTGTTACAGCAGGAAACAATACGTGCGACAGCGAATCTACCCCAAAAACCGACAAAGATTTTGGAAATTGTTGCCGAAGTTGTTGGTTTGGAGGCCGAAGTCCGTAAAGATCAGGTAATGGTAAAAGGCATACTGCACAAACAAATCTTTTTTGTAGACGAAGCCGGTGACTTGTTGCGCCATTACCGGGAAGATGTTCCTTTCCGTGTAGTCAAGGCAGCACACGGGGCACGGCCGGGAATGAATGCGCAGGTGCGAGCGCGCCTCGTTGGTGATATCATGCACAGGCTTAAAGGCAAAAAGATTGATCAAACAGCGATCCTGGAGATTTTTGTCAAAGTGACGCGGACCGTGCAGATGGAAGTAGTTGTGGATGTAAAAAAAGCGGCCCGGCCACCTAAACCACCGTTCCCGCCAAAGCCGCCCAAACCACCGAAACCGCCGTTCCCGCCGAAACCGCCCAAGCCGCCGGTAGGAAAAAAGTATATTGTACAAAAAGGTGATACGCTCTATCTCATTGCCAAGCGTTTCGGTGTTTCTTTGGAGGCACTTATCCGGGCTAACCCGCAAATCAAAAACCCCGATCTTATTTTCCCAGGGGATGTTGTCTTTATTCCGCTGGCGCCGGCACATCCCAGGCCGCCGGTACGCCAAGTAACCGTGCAAAAAGGCGATACGCTCTATCTCATTGCCAAGCGTTTCGGTGTTTCTTTGGAGGCACTTATCCGGGCTAACCCACAAATTAAAAACCCCGATCTTATTTATCCGGGGGATATAGTATATATTCCTTAAACAAGGGATGAGTACACAAAAAGGACTGTTCCAAAGCTATAAAACCAAGTAGTTAGATATTCTTTGGAACAGTCCCTTTATTTTGCGGCAAGTCCAGGACAAGTTCTTGTCCTTACACTATTTTGGCGGCGCACGGGCACCTTTGGATGTTTACTTGGTATTATTTGTTATGAGGCAGGGTTTATTTGCAAAAATTTAGAAAAAAACCCCGGAGTTGGCTAAGCAGTTATTCCTTGACATGAAGCTATTAAGAGGAAGTGGAGGGCAAAATATGCAGTTTGAGTAAAATTTGTTATAAGTTTATAATTATAGTCATAAATTAACAGTCATAACAGGGAAGGAGATCTGAAAAATATGTTTTCACGAAAACGTCTTTTCCTAACGATCTTTTTGGTATTGCTTCTTGCTTTTTCTTTTGCTTCTATAGCAGCTGCAAACCAGCTAACCGTAACTGCAATTGTTAATGGCAAAAAGGTTCCCGTAAATGTTATCCAGGGGAAAGAAGGAACCCGGTCCACCTACAAATTGGAGATCCCCTGGCAGGATCTAGAAAATAACGGTAAGGTTACAATACAGTACAGAATTAATTTAAAGAATCTCTACCCCGGTTCGCAGGTTTTAGAACCGCCGGCCTTTGAACCACTGCCGCAACCAAAACCGGTGTTTCCCAAACCCTGTCCGCCAAAGCCAAAGCCCAAACCTTCTGTACCCAAACCACAACCCCCAATAGAAAAACCGGAACCTCCTGTATCCAGGCCCAAGCCGCCTGCACCTGAACCGGAACTTCCATCTTCTTCATCTGTATTGACGGTTGAAGAAAAGGAGATGTTAGACTTGATCAACGAAGAACGTGCCAAAATGGGTTTGAACGAGCTAAAGATCCATGAAAAACTTGTAGAGCTGGCGCGTTTGAAAAGTAAAGATATGATTGAGAAGGGTTACTTTGCCCACCAATCTCCCACATATGGTTCACCTTTTGAGATGATGCAAAAGGCGGGGATTACATTTGGCTATGCCGGAGAAAATCTTGCCGGTGCACCTGTTGTTTCCCGTGCCCATACTTCCTTAATGAACAGTCCGGGGCACCGGGCCAACATACTGAGTTCTAACTTTACGCATCTAGGAATTGGTATTATAGACGGCGGGCCGTACGGAAAAATGTTTACCCAGCTTTTTATCGGAAAATAATAATAAAGGTGCGCGCCCTCTAAATTTTTCGTAATCATTGACAGCGAAAGCCTGGATCTGCTATGATGAGAAAAAGTTCAAACAGGCTATTTTGGATGAGGGGGTGCAAGATTTGGAGGAGCGGTTTGTACAGGAAGGAATCACATTTGATGATGTATTATTGATGCCTGCCCGATCCAAGGTTATGCCCCGGGATATAGACGTTGGCACCAAGATGACCTCCTCTATACGGTTAAATATCCCCATTATGAGCGCGGGCATGGATACGGTGACCGAATTTCGTATGGCGGTGGCTATTGCCAGGGAAGGCGGAATAGGGGTAATTCACCGCAATTTATCAATTGAACGGCAAGCAGAAGAAGTTGACAGGGTCAAGCGATCCGAGCATGGTGTTATCACCAACCCTTTTCATCTTTCCCCTGTGCATACATTAAATGATGCGGCGGAACTTATGGAACGCTACCGTATTTCAGGTGTGCCGATCACTGTAGAAAGAAAACTTGTCGGCATTTTAACCAACCGTGACCTCCGTTTCGAAAAAGATTTCAGTCGGCTGATCAAAGATGTCATGACTAAGGATAATCTCGTTACGGCACCCGAAGGCACTTCACTGGAAGAAGCGCAGGAGATACTGGCACACCATAAGATTGAAAAATTGCCGATTGTCGATCATGACTTTAATCTAAAAGGACTTATAACGATCAAGGATATAGAGAAAACAGCTGCTTATCCCCGGGCCGCTAAAGATGCAAAAGGAAGGTTGCTGGTGGCCGGCGCAGTGGGTATAGCAAAAGATACCATGGCCCGTGTTGCCGCTCTTTTGGAGGCCGGCGTAGATGTTTTGGTGCTTGATACGGCCCACGGTCATTCGGAACGGGTTATGCAAACGGTAAGGATCATAAAACGAGAATATCCCGAGGCAAGCGTGGTTGCCGGAAATATCGCCACTGCCGAAGCAGCCCGCGATCTGATCCGGGCGGGCGCGGATGCCCTGAAAGTAGGTGTGGGGCCGGGCTCTATTTGTACCACCAGAGTTATTGCCGGCATAGGTGTTCCCCAGATTACTGCCGTTTATAATGTTTCTCAGGTGGCACGAAGCTATGATATTCCCGTTATTGCTGATGGCGGTATCAAATATTCCGGGGATATAACCAAAGCGTTGGCTGCCGGGGCTGATTGTGTTATGATCGGCAGCCTTTTTGCCGGGACGGAAGAAAGCCCCGGTGAAATGGAAATATTCCAAGGACGCAGCTACAAAGTCTATCGCGGCATGGGTTCTATCGCAGCCATGAAAACAGGAAGTCGGGACCGTTATTTCCAGGAGGAAGAACAAAAATTGGTAGCTGAAGGGATTGAGGGCAGGGTTCCCTATCGGGGGACGGTGGGGGATATGGTCTTCCAACTGGTTGGCGGGTTGCGGGCCGGTATGGGCTATTGCGGTGTGCGCAACATGGAGGAACTGAAAACCAAGACCAAGTTTATTCGCATTACAAATGCCAGTTTGCTTGAAAGCCATCCGCATAATGTTCAGATTACCAAAGAGGCTCCCAATTATACTTTGCGCTAAATACCAGACTGCATTGGGCTAGATATTTCATTCTGATCCTACCGCCTCCCGGCGGTTTTATTATCATTTCTCATTTATGGAGGCAAAATGAATTTTACCTGCATAATATAAAGTAATGCCAACAAAGCAGGTGAAAACATGTCGATTAATGAGCAAAAAAATTGTATTTTCTGTAAGGCACCTAAAAAAAACGGATTTAACGTATTGACAGCCTTTATTTGTCTTGATTGTGAAGAAAAAATAGCCTCCCTTTCTTTCGATGATCCCCAATACTGCAATTATGTAAGGGAAATAAAAAGATTTTGGGAAGTGTTGCGGGAAGAAGAAAAAGTTTTGTAAAGTTTACTAAGCCGATCTATTGTCTTTGTAAAGAATATCCTTGTTGTTTTCGGGGAAAGTTACAATATTATAATAAGGGGCCGAAGTTGGTGCGCTATGTTACACAATAAACTAAAAAGCGGCCTTTTTTTAAGCATCGAGGGGCCCGACGGTGCTGGGAAAACGACCCAGGCACAGCTATTAAAAGATCGTTTGCAAAAATTGGGCTGCAAGGTTGTCCTAACCAGGGAACCGGGGGGCACCCCAATCGGGGAAAAAATCAGGGAAATACTGTTGAACCCTGATTTTCGTGAAATGACCGTATTTTGTGAGGTCTTACTCTACAGTGCGGCCCGAACACAGTTGGTAGACCAGTATATATTGCCTTATTTAGAAAAAGGATTTATAGTGATTAGTGATAGGTACCTTGATTCCAGTATAGTCTATCAGGGGCTGGCCGGTGGAGAAAAACCGGAAATTGTGGAAACGATCAATTTATGGGCCACAAGGAAACTTCTTCCCGCAGCAACTTTTGTTTTGGATATAGATGCGGAGTCGGGGCTTTTTCGTTTACAGAAAGAAAAAAAAGATGCACAAGGCCGGTGGGGCGATCGCATGGAACAAAAGGAATTGGAATTTCACCGCAAGGTGCGCCAGGGGTTTTTGCAATTAGCTGCCCAAAGTCCCGATCGATTTTTTGTTATTCGGGCGGAGGACAGGCCCGAAACAGTGCATGAGAAAATTTGGAACAAGATGCAAAAATTTTTATAATGCCTGGATACCCCCACCCAAATTTTGCCGGCTGGCTTATTAAGGAGTGAAAATGGGGTGGGTTTTGAAAAGATTGTCGGTCAGGAACCTGTGCTGGAATCTTTAAAAAAAACTATTAAGGGTGGAGAAATAAGTCATGCTTATTTGTTCTCCGGCCCTGCCGGAAGCGGTAAAAAAACCCTTGCTTTTCTGTTTGCCCAAGCTTTGAATTGCTCCGGCAAAGATAAAAACCCCTGCCAACAGTGTTTGTCTTGCCGCAAAATCCTCAGCGGTAATCACCCGGATCTTTATGTATTAAAACCTCAGGGCACCTCCCTGAAAATAGGGCAACTGCGGGAAATAAAAGAAAACCTTTATTTTCTTCCCATGGAGGGCCGCAAAAAAGTCTGTATCATCCATGATGCGGAACTTATGACCTTGCCCGCTGCGAACAGCCTGCTAAAAATCCTGGAGGAGCCGCCAAAAGATCTGGTTTTCATTATCTTAACGGCAAGGTTGTGGGATCTGCTTCCAACCATTGTTTCCAGGTGTGCCCGGTATACTCTAACGCCTTTGACGGGAGAGAAAATGGGGCAAATTTTGGGCAGGCATGACTTTGTCGCTCCCGAAGAAAAAGAAATCATTATCGCTCTGGCCGGGGGTAACCCCGGTAAGGGTCTGGAAATGGCCCTGCAGGGGGATTGGCGGAAAAAGTACAATGAAGCAGTGTCGTTGCTAAAAAGCATTGAAAGCGGCCCGGCGGAAGATGTTTTGCATAAGGCTGAGGAATATGCCCGGAAAGAAGATTTGCAGGAAATTCTGGATCTCTGGCTGCTCATCTATCGCAACAGGCTTTTTTTGAAACTGGGCGGCCCGGAAACCTTTGCCCACAATTTTGTGCAGTGGAGCAACGGGGCGGGAATGGCGAATTGCGAAGCTGGAACAATAGAAAGAGTTGAGGAACAAAAAAGTTCCCTTTTCTTAGAAAAAATTTGCCGGGCTATAATACAATTAAAAAAGGAATTATATTATAATATTAACTCTCGTCTTGCTTTGGAGGCTTTGTTTTTGAAAATGAGAGGAGTTGTTTAAGGTTGCCTATGGTTGTTGGGGTCCGCTTTAGGCGGGCCGGAAAAATATATTATTTTGAACCTGGCAGTTTAGTGCTTGCTGTGGGCCAGGGTGTGATTGTGGAAACCAGCCGCGGGTTGGAATTCGGTGAGGTGGTGCAGCCCAACAAGGTCGTCCCGGAAGAAGATATAGTGCCCCCTTTAAGATTGGTTCGCAGAATAGCAACGGAGGTTGACTACGAACAGCTTAAAGAAAACAGGCGAAGAGAAAAAGAAGCCGTGCAGATCTGCCTGGAAAAAATAGAAAAGCATAGATTGGAAATGAAATTAGTGGATGTAGAGTATACCTTCGATCACAACAAGATTATATTTTATTTCACGGCTGACGGGCGTGTTGATTTCCGGGAACTTGTAAAAGACCTGGCCGCAGTTTTTCGCACCCGCATCGAATTGCGCCAGATCGGCGTAAGAGATGAAGCCAAAATGATAGGAGGACTGGGCCCCTGTGGGAGAGGCCTATGTTGTACTACTTTTCTGGGCGATTTTGGGCCGGTTTCCATCCGCATGGCCAAGGATCAAAATCTGTCCTTGAATCCTTCCAAAATTTCCGGAATTTGTGG
>JAAZMP010000064.1 GCA_012798755.1 Bacillota bacterium | reverse complement strand
TGAAAAATTTCCTGATAAAGATAGGAATTTGCTTTCCTTATAGTTATATATTATCATCGATTCAAGTGTAAAACAATCTATTATTTAGCATAAAATTCAACAATCGGGCAATCCATTTTGCCTCTCATGTCAAGGCCGGAACAAAAATTCCCAAAATCGCCGGTTGAAAAGTTCCGTTTTGGCCGGAATGTGTCCACATCCCTAATCTGATTTTAGCCAGCTAAACCTCCTTTGTAGGTGGTACTTGGGATACACCTGCTTTCGTTCTATCGCGAAGCCGGTAACTTTCTCCCTTGATGTTAATTGTGATAGAGTGATGGAGCAGCCGGTCTAAAATTGCTGCAGCCAACACAGAGTCTCCAAGGAAATCCCCCCAGTCTCCGTAACTCTTGTTGGATGTCAAAATAATACTTCCATGTTCATAGCGACGGGAGATCAGTTGGAATAACAGGTTTGCCATGGAGCGGTTCAGAGGAAGATAACCAACCTCATCAATGACAAGGACTTTTGGTTTAAGATATGTCCTGATTCGTTTCTCCAATTTGTTGTTTGCTTCTGCATCCTGTAAGGTATTCATGAGTTTGCTCAATGTAATAAAGTAAGCGGTGTAGCCCTCTTCAAGTGACCTTAACGCTAAGGCAGCTGCTAGGTGGGTCTTGCCTACACCTGGTGGGCCCAGCAACAGAATATTATCGGCACGGTCCAAGAAACTCAGGGTAGAGAGCTCTTCAATCAGCCGCTTGTCGATGCTAGGCTGCGCATCAAAATCAAAGCTCGCCAGTGTTTTGGTTGCCGGCACTTTCGCTAGGCGGGTCCGGGTAACAAGTGAGCGTTTTCTGCGAACAACCACTTCCTCTTCTAAAAGACGGTTGAGAAATTCAATGTATGACCAGTTTCCCTTTACGGCCTGTTCAGCTTTGCTTTCCAGAATGAGAGAAGCCGTTGTACCATGGATCCGAACGTTGGCTACTGTGTCCAGCCAATGCTGCAGCTGTTGGTTTAAATCTGCCAAATCGGAAAAGTGGCGGCCTGGACAGAAATTTTCCTTTATGTAATCGACGGCGCGCTCTACTTTACCTTTACTACGAGGTTTGTAGGGGGTATGTGCGACCGGTTTGAACCCATAATAACTGGCAAAATCCATGAAACGTGTCTGCCAGATTGGTTTGTGTTCCGTATCCCGGCCAATGGTCACCGTTTTCATATTGTCATAGACAATCTGCTTTGTTACACCACCGGCCATGGCAAAACAGTGTTGATGAGAAAGCAGTAATGACTCCAAATCCATCGAATTTGTGCAGTGAGCTACCAGAAAGCGGGAATACCCAATGACGATTACAAAGATGTAGACCTTACGCAGGCGTCCGTCCAGCAGAAATTTCCCTAGATAGCCCCAGTCTGCCTGCATCTGTTCACCGGGTTTGGTTTCAAAGCGACGTACTGCAACAACTTTAAACTGCTTGCGAAACGGGGCTACAAAATCTTTTAAGATGGTTTTGCCTCCGGTGTAACCTTGTTTTTTAATCTCTCGAATTAAAATCTCACAATTAAATACTCCCTCAGCCATGCGATTCATGATATACTCTTTGTAAGGATCTAATTTTCTCGGCTGTTTTGATCGGCTTTTGTAATGCGGAGTGTCTTCTCGTTTGAGCCACTTCCGTATGGTTTTGTCACAATAGCCGTACTCTAACGCAAGATCAACAGCTGTCATACCTTTTTTTAAACTTATCTCTGATTTCCAAGACTTCCACATCCCTTATCAGTTTTAATGCACCTCCACCTTGGCTAGGGTTTTGGTGCTTTACTTCTACATTTGGGATGTGGAACATTTTTTTACCGGAACTTTTCGTCCGGCCATTTACGGTAATTATACACCGGTGTTAACACTCACAAATATATAATTTGACAAAAAAAATAATCCCCGTGGATTTAGTAGCGACAATTCACCTGTTTTTAGGCATAGCTATCCTGTATGATGAAAAACCAACGTCGAGAATTGG
>JAAZMP010000063.1 GCA_012798755.1 Bacillota bacterium | reverse complement strand
TTTTATTTTTTTTTGTATAAATCGCTCAATCTAGGTGAAAGATATTTTCCGGTCAAACATTCGATTATGGGAAGTGGAAACCGATTTCGATTTTTTGATAGATTCACAAATATTACACCCGTTTTTGGCAACGACACTATTTATAGTATAGATAATGGTGAGCTTAAATCACGCTATCATGTCAACTTTGGAGATAGAAGTTTAAAGGAGAAAATTCCTGATAATTTCTCATCATTAGGGGAATTCAAATCCAGATTGAATAGCAAATATGTAACGGGGATATATGATTTCATTGAAACCTCAAATTGGTGTTATATGAGTTTTCCATTTAACCGATTAGTCTATAAAGCTTACTACTCTAAAAGGAGTAAAAATGTCTTTGTATCCTTATCGAATCCAAGATTACCAAATCGAGTCGCACCTTTATGGATAGATACCAATTTCGACGAAAAATTGATTGCAGTCAAGAGCTCCGATTTTATTATCAGAGAAATTGAAAGACTAATGACTGATAGCTTAAAACTTTCAGAATATGAAAAGGACTTTATCCAATCACTTTTGGATGTAAAGGAAACAGACAATCCTGTGTTATTAGTTTGTGAACTGAGGGCGTAATTAGTTAATATTTGAAAATGAATAATCGCAATCTATACGCCTTCCCGCTTCTAGCCAAAAAATTGGTAAAGACCTAGTTAAAACCATTAATTCTTAAATAAAACCATCAACTAAAAAACCCATATACTGAAATGAGAAAGACAATCATACTCCTACTCATCGGCATACTTCATACCATGGCCGGCTTTTCGCAGGGAAGCATTCGGCTTACCTTAAATGATGCCTTAAAACTGGCGCAGGAACAATCGTTGCAAACATTTTTGAATAAGCATTATTACATGGCCGATTACTGGGCATACCGGAGCTTTAAGGCCGATTTGCTGCCTTCGGTCAGCCTGCGGGCAACGCCTCTGGCCTACTCCAATGCCTCCCAGTTAAGGTATAACTCAGAAGATCGGGTTGATGAGTTTATCCGGACAGAGAACCTGCGCTCTGATCTCAATCTTAACGTTTCACAGAAAATCGCTGCAACGGGTGGAACTTTCTCTATGCAATCGGAACTGGGACGCATTGAGAATTATGGCAACAATGAATATACGCAATACTCATCACGGCCGTTCACAATAAATTATCAACAAGCGTTGTTCGGATTCAATGCCATGAAATGGCAGCGCAAAATTGAGCCACTCCTCTTTGAAAAAGCCAAAAAGGAATACCTTGAATCCACGGAAAAGATGCACCTGACTACGATCAGGTACTTTTTTGGACTGGTAAGTGCAGCC
Source organism: Bacillota bacterium (assembly GCA_012798755.1). Classification (GTDB taxonomy): domain Bacteria; phylum Bacillota; class Dethiobacteria; order DTU022; family UBA8154; genus UBA9862. The sequence goes on along the minus strand of JAAZMP010000063.1, from coordinate 1,714 downwards.
ATTCAAATGGAGATTGCTCAGACCAATATGGAAAACACCGAAAAGCTGCTCAAAGTGGCGCACAGCAGGTTTGAACTAGGCACAGTATCCCGCGAGGAGCTGTTGGATCTCCGCCTCTCCAATAACAATGCACAGATTGATCTTCAGCAGGCAGGCCTTAATTATCGTGAAGCGAAGGAAAACCTGCTTAATTTCCTTATGCTACCGATTGATGTTGAATTGGAGACTGAAATTCCTGAAAATACGCCTGTCATTGAGGTGGACATACAGCTCGTCTTGCAAAAGGCACTTGAGAATAACCCCGAGATTCTGCAGCTGGACCAAAACATTCTGGAAAGCCAACGCAATGTGGAACAAGCCAACCGGGCCAGACATTTTCAGGCCGATATCAATGTTTCTTATGGTGTTAGCAAAGACGATGGGAACTATTTACAAAGTGGGGAACTAAAAACTGTTTACACGCCTGAATTTGAAAATTACCAACAATTATCCTTAGGTATCAATATTCCCATTCTGGATTGGGGCCGAAGAAAGGGCCAATATGAAATGGCCAAATCGTACCACGAAATAGCCCAGGTTTCAGGCCGGCAATCCCTGCAACAGTTTAAGCAAAACGCTGTGACCCGGGCCATTGCATTTAATATCCAGAAATCCCGCGTTGAATCAGCGGCCTTGTCTGACACCCTGGCCAACGAGAGTTATGAACTGACGATGATCCGATTCAGTACGGGACAAGCGGATGTATTGCGCCTAACGTCCTCACAAAATGCGAAGGACAATGCCCGATATAGGTACATCAATGCCTTGGCCGACTACTGGACCAACTACTATACCCTTCGGCAACTGACCTTGTTTGATTTTGAGAATAAGAGCAATATAGAATTTGACGAGGAGGAAATACTCAAAAAATAAGGGGTGGCAAATTCCATACTCCACCCATAATCAAAGAAATAAAAGTGAAAAAAATCGTACCTATTATTTTTTCTATTCTCATTTTATTGCATCTTATTCTTGGAATTTGGTGGCTGGCGATAGGATGGGGCATTGGATGGAGCTTGCTCTGGTTGGGCACCTCAACGGCAAAAGTGGCAGCAAAGTTTCGCAAAATGACCTATCTGGTGTATCCCCTCCTGATGATTGGGGTCATATTGGCAGCCATCACCTTTAAGACCTTGTTTTTTGGGATCTATATCATCCCCTCCGGCTCCATGGAGAAAACAATCGTACCAGGTGATTTGGTCTGGGTCAATAACCTGACTTACGGGCCACGCCTGCCCTATTCTCCTTACGAAATTTCATGGATCAATGTCCTGGTTTGGCTCTGGGAAGGAAAGGAGGCGGATGTAAAAAAAACATGGTGGGATTACAAGCGATTAAAGGGTTATTCATCCCCGCAAAGGGGCGATATTTCTGTTTTTAACCATCCCTATAACAACACCATTTTCATTAAGCGAATTGTAGCCCTGCCTGGCGATACCCTGCAAATTATGGGTGGTCAGTTAATGGTTAACGGCAGGGAACAAGCCAAGCCAGAAAATTCAGTCTATTATTCAAAGGCCAGATTTAACAATCGCCAGGAGGCTTACAGCATTCTGGACAGTCTGCAAATCAATATGTTTCAAAAGGAATCCCCGATTGAGGGCGTTCAATTCAACGGATCACTGACACCTGATGAGCTGCAGGCATTACAACGGCATCCGAAAGTTACAGAGGC
>JAAZMP010000062.1 GCA_012798755.1 Bacillota bacterium | reverse complement strand
TTATTGCCGATGACGGTCCCCTTGGTGCCGAAGCAGTCAGCAACCGCATTGTTGATTTTGCTATAGCAGCTTCCGGCGGTGATAAATCTAAATTAGCAGAAATAAAAGGAGCTATTGAAGAAGGTTTCAGGCAGGCAGGAAGTATGCTCGGCGGCTTGCCGGAGGTTTCACTTAAAACGTATGATCTGGTAATGGAGAAACTAGACAACTGGGCCAACGAAGAGAAAAAGGAGAAATAGGAAAATGACGGCCCGGTTAATTTATAAGGAGGGAAATGCTAATAGAATCCCAACTGCACAAATTGAGAAGCCTTGCTAAAAAAATTATCAAGGTTGCTACGCTACAGGAATTTGAAGACTTTCTTGTGAAGAAGAAGTAACAGTTTCGGGATAAAAGGGAAAATAGAAAAATGACGGCCCGGCAAAGCCGGGCCTTTTTGTTCTTTTAAGGCCGGGCCACGAGTAGTAAGCGGTATGCTAAAAGACCTGTTATCAGTATTGCCAAGGAAGCGATCAAAAATATAAGGGCATACCCCCAGCAAGCGAGCAAATGTTTATTAATCAGAACACCCAGGCCTCCACCTATAAACATATTGAAGGAGGCCAGCGACATGGCTACGCCCCTTTGTTTGGGCAGCTGCTGTTGTGCCGTTGTAACAATAGTGGATTGGAGCAGAACAAAAGCAAACCCAAAAACCAGTAATATGGGGAAAATATAATACAATCCCGGCCATTGCCCCAGCGGTGCCCAGGCGATCATGCCTAAAATACCGGCCAGCAACATTATTCTGGGGCCCAGTTTTTGTCGTATATCACCGACTTTTTGTCCCCCTATATAAGCTGCCAATCCAAAGGGGGTCATAATCAAACCGACATGAAAAATATTAAACCCGGTCATGTTCACCAAAAAATCACCCAGGTAAGTAAAGCTACCAAAAACGGCAAAACCGACTAAAAGCAGCAGAACCACTGTTTTTAGGAGATACGGCTCTGCAAACGCATTGGCATAGGCCTGGCGCAACCCTATGGTTTTTGCAGTGCCCGGGGCGAAGGTGAGATACTTTAGCATTAAAAAGGCGATAATTAGCTCCGCTACTCCGTATGCCAAATATACCAATCGCCAAGAACCAAAAAATGACAAACCCCCTCCAATGGCCGTAGCTGCCGCCGCACCTAGAAAATACATCCCCACCACGCTGCCTATGGCGTTCATCCTTTTTTGAGGCTCTTCAAAAAGATCACCTACATAAGATACCGTAACAGGCAGTATGGCCGCGGCAAGAGCCCCGTTTGCCGCCCGGACTAAGGCCAGGGAGGTTATATCAAAGGCCAAAGCGCCCAGGCAGCTAAAGATCGCGGTACCAAAGGCCGCAATGCTGATAATCTTGGCTTTGCCGTACCTGTCACCCAATGGCCCAAACAGTAAAGTAAAAAGCCCAAAAGGGAGCATATAAGCGGCCACAGACAAAGCAGCAGTCCCAATATCTATGCTAAAATCCCTGGCGATATCTACCAGCATGGGCGAAGCGGCATAATTATCTCCCATAGCCCAAAAACCCATCAACCCCAGTAGAAATACAGCAAGTTTTGTTTTATTAGATTTTGGCATCAAAATTTCCTCCTTAAAAAAATACCCACCAGTCATACTAATATTAGATAATGTTTCATTTTCTCCTTTTTTCAAGCGTAAATAACAGCAATATTTTCTTGTAAATAAGAGTGCTAGTAGGAAGTAAGAGCTTGCCGTTTAAGTTTTGCGTAACATGAAGAACTTAAGAAGCCTGGTTTTTTGCCGATATATATAATGAAACGCAAATACAGGGAAAACAGGATGGATGATCAGGTGCAGGTAGAAAGGACTATTTTATGCGGGTTAAAAACAACCCTATACTTGTTAAAATATTAAATCACAAAAGCAAAAATAACTGTAGGCTTGGAAAATCCCTGAAAAAATTATCCATGGGTTTAAGGATAACCGGGGCGGCAGATGATGCTGCTGGACTCAGCATTTCGGAAAAAATGAAGGCGCAAATAAGAAGCCTAAATAGGGCCTCCAAAAATGCTCAAGACGCGCATTCTTTTTTAATGACCAGGGATGGGGTTCTTGATGAAACGCATCACCTGCTGCAAAGGATGCGAGAACTGAATATCCAATCTTTAAACGCTACTTTAACAGATGAAGACAGGAAAAAAATACAGAAGGAATTTAGGGCTTTACAAATTGCTATTTCTGAGCTTGCCGCAAAGTCTGAATTTAATACCATTCCTTTATTTGACGCCCACGAGGTTTCATTTTATGCTTTTGAAGGCAATCAAAAGTTTACGGATCTAGTTAAAATAGTAGATGGGCTCAACAATGATTTGCTAATTTCCGTTGATGGGGAGATTACAGAAGTGTTTGTTGCGGAAGGGGCCTACACTATTGCAGAAATAGCCGATTTGATCGATAGCGAATTGTTTGACAAAAACCCAGACTTGATTATTAACCTGACCGGGGATAATACCTTGAGCCTCCAAGCAGAAAACAATCTTTCGATCGATTTTATAAAAGGCGGGTTATCATTTTTATTTTATGAGTACTGCATGGGAACGCCTCCAGGCCTGATTATCGGAGTAACTGAATTTCAAGAAAACGGTAGATTAAATATAATACCTGGCCATAATGATAGATTGAATTTTTACGTTGGTTCCGATAAAGAATACAGCATATGCTTTGAATTATAATAGATGCTGATACTGATACAAAATTGGAGACCATAGAGGAAGAATTGGGGCAACGCAAAACAGGCTAAAGTCTATAATACGCAACAATCAAAATTATGAGGAAAATCTAATTGCAGCAGAATCAAGAATAAGGGATCTGGATATGGCTAAGGAAATAATGGAAAAAATTAAACAGAATATATTGCAACAAACATCGAATGTAATCATGGCCCAAGCAAATCAGCAACCACAATCAGTATTAGAATTGCTAAAGTAAATTTATATCAGTGCAGCCAGTGCAGCCCTGGTGCAATGCAATGGGTGAGTAGATCCCACAAAAAAGTAAGGCCTTTTCATTTAAAAAAAACTGAAAATGTCCGATAAATACTTTGAAGAAAGATACGAGGAAAAAACAAGCCAGGGAATGTTGTATTTTTAAGGCGATGTCTCACAAAGGGAGGAAGAAGATGGTTCAAATGTTATACCGCAGAACATGGCAGTTTTTTATTCTTGTTATGGCGTTGTTTTTGATTGTAGGATTTGCCACCCCCCGGGCGGTCCAAGCCCAGGCCGCTGTTAGTGTTGACACTGTCAGCGATGCCAGGTCTGGCAGCACGGTGGATGTAGCTGTTCGTCTTTCAAATCCTTCCGGGGTAGCGGGGTTTCAGTTTGATCTGTTGTATGATCCGCAGGTTGCAGTGGTTACTGCTGTAAAGCCAGGAGAGCTGCTGCCGGCAGGAGGAATGTTCCTGGAAAACTTAAATGATGCCGACAGAGGTAATATTAGGGTCTTATGGCTTGGAAACCAAGATTTTCCCGGAATAAGCGGCGCGGGGAAACTTTGCCAGATTACCTTTCGGGTTCGCTCTTCCGGGAAAACAGAACTGGAACTAAAGGATCTGGAACTGGTAGATCAAAGGGGCAATCTCCTTAACTTCGATACACCGCAAAAAGGAAGCATTGCTACCACCGGTTCCGGTTCATCTAAAAAACCCACGGACCCTGCGAAGCCTACGGATCCGGTAGAATCTTCTGATGAGGAATCTTCATCAGGCAACGTTTCGATTACTACAGCTTCAACTCTATCACATGCCCAGAAAGGCAGCTATTATAACTTTTCTCTTACTGCCGCCGGTGGTAATGATGATAGCTATACCTGGGAAAGAAAAAAAGGAAGTTTGCCCACCGGTTTGACTCTAAGCAATGAGGGGCTTATTTATGGCACCCCAACAAATGCAGGACAATATGTTTTCACTCTCAGGGTGAGCACCGATGATGGTTGGGCGGAAAAAGCTTTTACCCTTTGGGTTACCGATGGGAATGATCTAACGGCCGACTTTTATACTGATTATGGAAATTACCTTGGTTATTCCGAAGAGATCACCTTTAAAAACTTAAAGGTGTCTCAGGGAAGCATGGAGATAAACCTTGCCCCCGAGAAGCTGCCCCATACGATGATTGTCGATGGAAGCGTTAGCTGGATAAACCTGACCATAGACTTAAATACAGGTGGGGATGCTCTTTACATTAACAATACCAGGCATTCTCCTTCAGCCGCAAAAATAATTCCTCTTGCCCGGGGCGCCAACGAGATCACCTTTTATGTAAACTCTTCCGGTAAGTCCTCGCCTAAATACGCTCTTACAATCTATAAACTATAAAATTTCAAGGAGGTGAAGAAGAACTTGGAGCCGGATAAGGCAAATGTCCCCTGCGGCAGTAAGATACGCGGCCTGCTGCTAATCGCAGGTATGCTGCTTATCTCCATGATGGTTTCCCCAGTGGTTTCGGCTTCTGCGGAAAAACCCATGGGGATAGATGCAATTATTGTTGATTCCGGGGCCGGAGAGCTGGTAGTAGAGGTATCTGTCTGCAATGTCGCGGCAGCCCCGGCTGCCGGAGATCTAGAATTTAGCTATGACCCTGATTGTTTTATGGCCCAAGAAGTATCGCCGGGGTCCTTGTTCAGTGAAGCGACGATCAGCGAATCGAACCTAAATAAACCCGGGGTTATTCGCATCGCCTGGGCCGATCCCCTGGCCCCTGACGGTGAAGGCCGGGAGGGACTTCTGTTTAGCATTACATTCCTGGGGGAAACGGAACAGCCCCTTATCTTAAACCTAACCGGGGCAGAATTGTTCAAAGCGGATGGAAGCACCCTGCCGTTCCAGGTAACAGGGGATGTGCTAAAAAACGAAAAGCCTTGCTGCTATGCCCGGGAAATACGCCTGCAGATCGGCAAAGCCGAAGCATGGGTGAATGGAAACCTAAAGACTTTAAGCGAGGCTCCCTTTATAAAAGAGGGAAGAACGATGGTTCCCCTGCGCTTTATCAGCGAACATTTTGGCGCAGAGGTTTCCTGGTTGCCCGAGACGAACCAGGTAAAGATCAAAGATGGCGATCATGCTATCCTGCTGACCATAGAGGCCCCCACTGCCCTTGTGGACGGTGCGGAAGAAGAACTTGATTCGCCGGCTATAATTATAAAGGGCACTACCTTTGTGCCCCTGCGTTTTACCAGCACCGTTTTGGGCGCTACCCTTGAATGGGATGGGACCGCACAAAGCGTTGTGCTCAGGTACCCATAAGCATTTTGAAGTATTGTGCTGCAGATCGCGTTCCGGGGGTGATACCGCCGGAGAACCCTTGCAGCCGAGTCTTGTTGATTAATTTTGCCACAGCAGGTTCATCATTATTTTATGGCAATTTATTGCAAAAGGAGGAATATCACAAATGAAATACCTGCCTGCTTTTCCTAAGAAAAAAGCCACAGCTATTTTTTTAGTTATCTGCCTGCTTAGTTTCCTGCTGCCCGGCGCAGCCATTAAGCCAAACATAGCCAAGGCACAGGGTTCAACGGAAGTTACTCTCTCTGTAGGCAGCTACCGGGGACTGAAACAAGAGGTAACGGTGCCGGTAAGTTTGAAAAATTTTTCTCCCGGCATCAACATAGCAGCCCTGACCTTTACGGTTACAGCACCTGATTCGGTTACAATAAAAAAAGTTGCCCCGGGAGCTGACCTGCCGGCTGATGCTGTGCTTTCTTTTTACCCAACCAATCCCGGTTTAGGTGAATCCCATGTCAACGTGGCCATCTATCTATCCAGAGGCAGCATTTCAAGGGACGCGGAGCTGGTAGATATAACCTTTGCACGCGGCGGCGGGGATGAGCAAGGAACAGAAACGCTGGATTTATCTAATATTACTGCCTTTGATGTAGATAATAACGAGATGTCTAGTAATGTTGGGAAAGTTAGCGGCTATATTGATGTAAGAATCATGTATGGTGATATAACCAAAGATGATACAGTAACCATTGCCGATGCAGCTCAGGTCCTGCATGCCGTTGTAAAAGGTTTGCCTTTAGATGGAGAAGAAAAGGAAGCCTGTAATGTTAGCCGTTCACCAAACGATGAGCCCGAGGATTTAACGATTAATGATGTTCTGCTTATTGCCCGGTATGCCGCGGGTATTATAACCCATTTTCCAGTCAACAATCCCAGCATTGTTGATTCTTCATTGCCCGCTCCACCCTCTGGCAAAGCCACAACGCCTGAAAAATTGGAAGTTGAAAGTGATGGTGATGAGCTTCAATTTACTGTAACATTTCCTTATGCCATTCCTGGTTTTGTAGGGTTGAAAATAGAAAAGGAGGAAAATGATGAAAAGAAAATAATCGTGGATGAGCGTTATAAAAGTAGTGGAG
>JAAZMP010000008.1 GCA_012798755.1 Bacillota bacterium | reverse complement strand
GGCGATCAATAATTGCAGATATATATTCTGTTTGAACAGATGACTCTACAAAGATAATTTTTGGGGGATATAAACTGTACCGGCTAAAATGCGTTTTAAATATAATATTAAAGAATATCTTTTTTAGCTGAGCAGGTTACCAATCATTTTTACGAATTTTAACCATAGGCCGGCTAGGAAATCTCCGACGGAACGGAATAAAAGGGAGAAAAACCCTGCTTTATCAACGTCTTCGGCAGCCACCAAAGGCGCTTCCGCTATCACGTTACCATCGAGCAGGGCCTCAACACTGCCTAAGGGATCTCCTTTGGCGATGGGGGCGGCAACGCTTTGCGGCACATTAAAATGTGTTTCCAAATCCTCCTGGCGATTGAAGGGAACAACTGTTTCCAAAGGTTGATCCAGCTGCAAACTGACAGCGCGTTTTTCTCCGCCGGTGACTTTAAGTTCCGACAAGGCTTCTTTTGCAGGCAAAACTTCGCCTAGCATATAGTTACGGAAAGCATAGTTGAGCATGTTTTCACTATCCCTTGTCCTTTCGGCCTCACTGGAGGCTTTCATGACCACAGTGATGAAACGCAAACCCTTTTGCACGGCAGTTCCCACCAGGCAAAATCCGGCTTCGCCGGTGTGTCCGGTTTTCAGTCCGTCTGCACCGCTAAAACGGCGCAGGAGGGGATTAAGGTTATATTGTTTAATACCATTGAAATCGAACTCTTTTTGGGAGTGTAGCTTCAGGTATTCCGGAAAATTGCCTATCAAGTAGCGGGAAAGAACGGCAAGATCCTCAGCAGTTGTATAGTGCTGGGAATCCGGCAGCCCGGAAGAATTTTGGAAAAGGGTATTTGTAAGCCCGAGTTCAGTGGCTTTTTGGTTCATTTCCTGGACAAAAAGAGCTTCTGAACCACAAAGGTATTCCCCTACAGCAACACAGGCATCATTGGCGGAAACGACAGCAATTCCCGTTACCAGATCGCCGAAAGATACCTGATCATTAATTTCCAAAAACATCTGTGAACCTTTGGTTTCCCAGGCTTTTTGGCTGATGGTGACCTTGTCTTCCCAGGAAACCCTGCCTTCTTGTAAGGCTTCATAGGCCAGCACAAGAGTCATAATTTTAGTCAGGCTAGCCGGATGTAAGATTTCACTGCCGTTTTGGGAAAATATGATCTCGCCTCTGGAAAATTCCATCAGTACGGCAGCATACGAATTCAGATCAGGGATGGATACTTCTTGGGCCCGTGTTTCTCCCGAAAAAACGGCAAGGGAACAAAAAAACAAAAAAAATAACATTGCTGTTGTGATGATTTTTCTTATCCTGGGAACTATCATATAATGGACCTCCTTGTGATGTTGCTGTGGAAAATTATAACGGCCAGGGCTGGAACCCTGTTTCCCCGGCGGGTCATGGAACAGCAAGAATTCATTTTGGCAAACGGGTTTCTTTCAGGCAGGGTAGGAATCCTGCCCATGTAATAGCCATCGAATGATCATTACATGAAATGGCCTTGTCCTTCGGAAATTTTGATCCAAGGTATTATACCTACAGTGTATTTTCTCACAAACGATAGGAAGATTTCAAGGGGAAATTCAGAAATTATCATAGGAGGGAGAAAATGTTTATTGTTGGATTAAACGGTAGTCCAAACAAACGGGGGAATACAGCATTTTTGCTCGATACGGCCCTAAAGGCTGCAGAAGAAGAAGGGGCAAAGACGGAAACTATTTTTGTGCAGGAAGTTTTAAACAAACTGAAAAGACCGTTTTGCACTGCCTGCGAAACGCCCTGCCAAGGCAAATGTTATGCGGGCACGGAGTTGGAGACCGCCCTGGAAAAAGTGGCCGCGGCCGATGGCCTGTTAGTTGCCAGCCCTGTCTATTTTGGGACAGTATCGGCCCAGCTCAAAGCCTTTTGGGATAAAACACGCCGCCTGAGAAGAAGCCGGAAACTTTTAAATACGGTGGGCGGCGCTCTGACGTCTGGGGGAGCACGTTTCGGCGGGCAGGAAACAACCCTGCGGGCTATTCATACGATGATGTTTGTCCAGGGCATGATTATTGTCGGGGACAGCCATGAAAAAAGCCCGGGGCATCATGGGGCCAATGCCCAGCAGCCTGCGCAAGATGATCCCAATGCCCAGAAAAGAGCGGCTTTGATGGCCAAAAGAATGGTAGAAGTTAGCCGCGCAACGGCTTTGTTAAGAAATGCAAAGAAAAACGGCTAACGAAAATTTACCTGCAGGCTTTGGTAATCCGTAACAGGGGGGTTGAAGCAAAGGGTGTATTTCCGAAAAGATCTGGAAAAACTGGAGGAACAACTGCTATCTCCCGAGGCCGCTTTGAGCAAAAACAGCCGCGGCAGGAAGCGCTTGGAAAAGCAGTGTGACATCCGTACCGCTTTCCAGCGGGACAGGGATCGTATAGTACATTCGAAGTCTTTCCGGCGCCTAAAACACAAAACCCAGGTTTTTATTGCCCCCGAAGGGGACCATTATCGTACGCGTCTTACTCACACCATTGAGGTTTCCCAAGTGGCGCGCACAGCGGCGCGCGCCTTGCGCCTGAACGAAGATCTTACGGAGGCCATAGCCCTGGGGCATGATCTGGGGCATACCCCCTTTGGGCATGCCGGAGAAGAAACCCTTGCCGCACTTTTTCCCGGTGGATTCCGGCACAATGAGCAGAGCCTCAGAGTGGTAGATCACTTAGAAGGGGATGAAGGCCTAAACCTTACATGGGAGGTGCGCGATGGCATTCTCCACCACACCGGGCCGGGAACACCATCTACGTTGGAAGGGCAGCTTGTAAAAATCTGTGATCGTATGGCCTATATCAATCACGATATTGACGATGCCTTAAGGGGCGGGATAATCGCGCGGGAACAACTGCCAGCGGAGGAAACTGCATACCTGGGGGCCTCCGGTTCTGAACGTCTAAATACGATGATCCGGGATTTGATCGAAAACAGTTGGGGGTGTTCCCGCATAGCCATAAGCGAAGATCTTTCCGTCGTGATGCAGGGTTTAAGAGATTTTTTATACCAAAACGTGTACATCGGATCTGCTGCCAAACAAGAAGAACAAAAAGCCAAATTTATTATTAATATGCTCTATAACTACTGGACGGAAAACCCCCGGGAACTGCCGCCTGAGATTCAGGAACAATCTTCGAAATATGGCACCGAACGCTCTGTCTGCGACTATATTGCCGGCATGACGGATCAATATATCATAAAAGTATTTGAAGAAATATTTGTTCCCAAGCCCTGGAAAGACTAATTTAAACCAGATTTTAAGTAAGAATAGAAAACAACATTTAGTAAATAATATTATTATATTGTGGCTTCCGGCTGTATTGCCAGATGCTCGTAACTGCGCAAACATCACACCGGCTTTAGGTGGCTTGGCACACCGGCGGCCCTGCGTATAGTTGTGCGGTTACAAATATTTTTATAAAAATAGCAGGAAAGTATTTGAGGGTTAGCGAATATACTAAATAAGTTAACAGTATTTATCAGCCCGGGAACGCTGATCACAATCTATAACGATCACAATCTATAACCTGAACTCCTCTTAGGGAGAGAAGAAGGGGGTTTTGCGCGGCGAGGAAATGTCGATATAAGTTCAAGTAAAATAGTTTACTGACCTGGACATTGGACCTCGTCTCTACCCGGGATGAGGTTTTTTGATAAATTTGGGTAAATTTGAAAAAACAGTAGACATTGTAACCATATGGAAACCCGGAGGGGTGAATTAATGGCGTATATACCTGAAGAAATCATCGAGGACGTCCGCGTTAGTTTGGACATTGTCGATGTGATATCTTCTTATATCGACCTGAAAAAAGTTGGGAAAAATTTTGTAGGTTTTTGTCCCTTCCATTCCGAAAAGACGCCATCTTTTACCGTATCTCCGGAAAGACAGATTTTTTACTGCTTTGGCTGTCAAACAGGTGGCAACCTTTTCAGTTTTGTAATGCAGATGGAAAACTGCAGCTTCCCCGAGGCTGTACGCCGGTTGGCCCAAAAATCGGGGATAACCATTGATATTGCCTCTTCCACGCCTGCAAAAAAAAGGAAGGCGCAAGCGCGTAAAAATTTGCGTGAAATGTACCTTCTAGCGCAAAAATATTTCCAGTCTCTTCTATGGCAACGGCAAGGCAAAGAAGTGTTGGAATATCTTTACAGGCGCGGTTTGAGCAAGCAGGCTATCTTGGATTTTCAGTTGGGCTATACCGGAAAAAACAGCAGGGGCCTGGCCGAAAAATTACGCAGTAAAGGCTATGATTTAGGACTTGCCTTAAAGGAAGGGCTGCTGGGAAAAGGTTCTTCTGGGCAGTATTATGATTATTTCCGCGAGCGGCTGATTTTTCCCATATCTGACAGCCGGGGACGCATCATTGCCTTCGGCGGGCGTATTTTTGGGGCGGGCGAGCCCAAGTACCTTAACACCCCGGATTCCACCTTGTTTAACAAAAGTGGGACCTTGTACGGTTTTCACCTGGCGCTGCCGCACATTAGAAGGAAAAAAGAAGCCCTGTTAGTCGAAGGATATATGGATGCGGTTTTACTTCACCAGCATGGGATAAAAGAAACTGTAGCCACTATGGGGACAGCACTTACAGAAAAACAATTTTCCCTTTTAAGAGGGCGCCTAGACAAGGTATACCTGGTTTTTGATGCCGACAGCGGGGGGGAAACAGCCGCCCTGCGAGGATTGGAGCTTTTGAAAAATGAAGGCTGCTATGTAGAGGTGGCACAACTTCCCCGGGGCCAGGATCCCGCCGATTTCATAAGGGAACATGGGGAAAAAGTTTTCCGCCGGGAAATTTTGGCGCAGGCCCGGCCGTTTATAGATTACCGTCTCTATTCTGTTAAAAAAAACTATGATTTGGAACAAGAAAAAGGGCGCGTGGAATATTGGAAAGAGGCACGTAAAATTTTGAATGAGATCCAGGTAGCGGTAGAACGGGAAGAATACCTAAAAAAAATTGCTTCAGAAATAAACGTGTCCCTAGAGGTATTACGGGGTGATTTGGAGAATACCATACAAGGTTTTCCGAATAAGAAAAAAGGGAAAAAAGGGATTTTACAGGAGGCAAGTAAAGGTGCCTCTTTGAAGGAACTAGTGGAAAAGGAGCTTCTATCCTGTATTTTGCGCCAGCCGCGCTATCTTAAGAAGCTAAACGAATTTGAAATAAGTGCCGAAAACTTTACAGAGGAACCTTACCGTAGGATTGCTGCTAAAATATTTGAACTGCAACAGCAGGGTAAAAAAATTGATACAGTAGCGTTGCTCAATTACTTTTCTGATCGGGAAGAGCATAAATTAATAACAAGGATGGCAATTCCCGATGGTTACAGCGATGAATCCAGGGCGGATAAAGTTTTCCGGGACTGTACAAAAAGGATCAGAGCGTTGTGTTGGGCCGAGGAAAGAGAAACACTGATTAAATCCTTGGCAAATACAGTAGACAGAAAAGAAATGAGCGCTAAACTGCAGCGTATTTCCAATTTAAAGAAACGGGAAGAGGAGTTTTATCGCTCCGCAGAAGGAGAGGATTCTGATGTCTAAGGAATTGGAGAAAAAAATATCTCTTAAGGAAGCCCAACGCTCCTTATTTAAAAAGGGCAAGAAAAGGGGCAGCCTTACCTATGAGGAAATTCTTGATACGCTGCAAGAATATAACCTTCTTACGGAAACTATCGATGAGTTTTACGAGGAACTTTCAGACAAGGGTATCGAAGTTATTGACGAATTGCAAGATGAACCCGATGCAGAAATTGAGGAAGATGAAAAAAATAAAAAAACCAAAAAGAAAACCGTCACTGCTCCGGAAAGCATTAGCATAAATGATCCCGTGCGGATGTATCTCAAAGAAATTGGAAAGATCCCTCTGCTTAAAGCGGAAGAAGAAGTCGATCTGGCTCAGAGGATGGAAAAAGGCGATGAGGTGGCCAAAAGAAACCTGGCCGAAGCCAATTTGCGTTTGGTAGTAAGCATCGCCAAAAAATATGTGGGCCGGGGAATGCTTTTTCTCGATCTTATACAGGAAGGCAAT
>JAAZMP010000061.1 GCA_012798755.1 Bacillota bacterium | reverse complement strand
GGCTAATCATAATTTAAAAGCAACAGTCTTAAAAACAGGACACCACGGCAGCAACACATCAACAACCGGTGCCTTTCTAGAAGCAGTATCACCCAACGCAGCGATTATTTCCTGTGGTGAAAACAACAGCTACGGACACCCGCACCAGGAAATCCTGGCCAGGCTTGGGGGAGCAGGGGTTGATATTTACCGCACCGACTTATCCGGTACCATCGTTGCGGTGAGCGATGGCCAGGCGCTTATTTTTGAAATGAAAGCATCGCCAATCAAGCCGCATGCTCCGCCAGCTACAGAACAAGTTACTAGTCAATCAGCGGAGCAAGACACAACAGTTTATGTTACTAAGACCGGGAAAAAATATCATCTGGATGGATGCCGGTCGCTGAGCAAAAGCAAAATACCTATAAGCCTATCCGAAGCAAAGGCGAGGTATGAACCTTGTGGTATCTGTAACCCACCAAGGTAGTGGGTCGGCAAATCCCCCTTCAGGGGGATTTGTTTTTGTCCAACTTTCAGGTTAATATTTTGGTACTGATAAGCACCCTTATCAGTACCAAACTGTGGTATAATAGGGTAAAAGGGGGGTGTTTTGGCATGTCAAACGCAGTTTATCTCGTTGAATTTGGTTCTGATAAGTTGGAAGAGCTTTTTTCGGCTTTTCAAAAGCATTTAGAGGAAACAGATCGGGGACCGTCGGTGAGATCCTATGTCGGCGACGTGAAACGATTTTCGGCCTGGTTCATGCATAGGTACAAAAATAATAATGTTCTCGGGACCTCTCCTTTAGATCTAGTAGAGTATCGTTCTTACATGCAGACACGTGGCGGCCGTCGGGGGACAGGGTTTGCCCCGTCAACTGTCAACAGGGCCCTGGTCAGTCTCAGGCTGTTTTTCCAGTGGCTACTCAAAAATGACCAGATTAAGAGTAATCCCGTTGAAAACATAAAATCCGTTGCCGTAACTGCTAAACCCGCCCCAAAATGGCTTAGCCGAAAACAGCAGGCAAGACTTATGCACGCTGTGCGCGGAAATACCCGGGACGAAGCTATGATTGGTTTAATGCTTCATGCAGGACTGCGGGTAAGTGAGCTATGCAGCATCGAAAAGGGATCCATAGAAATTTCCGAACGGAAAGGGCAGGTCAACGTTACTGGCAAAGGCAACAAATACCGGGAGGTGCCGCTGAATGCCACGATCAGAAATTCCCTTCGGCTGTGGTTTGAGGAAAACCAAACGGATGTATTGTTTCCAAATAGATATGGCCGGCCAATCTCTACCAGGGGAGTGCATAAGTTAGTAGCCGAGTATGCGTACCAGGCTAAGCTAGAAGATGTAACGCCGCATACATTAAGACACACGTTTTGTAAAAACGCTATTGACATGGGCATTCCGATTGATCAGGTGGCGGCGATGGCCGGACACAGCAGTCTTGATATAACCAAGCAGTACACTGTTCCGTCTATGGCTGACCTGCAGAAGGCAGTGGAAAAAATGGCGTGGGAATAAAGGCAGACATAAACCACGCGGTGAAGGCAAGAAGATCGAAAGGAGCTACAAGATATTATGGCAACCCGGATGACCTGCAAGGAATTGCAATCTGCTATTGTCCGCACTATGAAAGAAATTCAAGAAATTAAACAGCAGATTATGCAAACCACCAGCTCCCCGGAAAAACGCAGGTTACTTAGAAAGAAAAGAGAGTTGCAGTATTTGCAATTATGGCACATGTCATTGTTGGAGCAAGAAAACAAATGAGTTACTTTTTAACCAAGGGAGGGTTACAAATGAAATTCCTGAAGGTGCTGGAAAAAACATTAAAACAGGATAGTCGTTTTATAGGTGAGGACGGAAAAATCCTAAAAACTAAGGTTTATGATGCATGTATGGATATGGATGAGTTGCTGCTTAAATCCCTTATCAGCAATGAAGTTCTTAAATCTCACTTCTTTGTGGAAGTTAATGAAACGTTGGTTTTTGATAAAACGAAATTTGCCTGGGTGCTGGAATCCCGCGAATTTTTACCCGATAGTTATACGATGTTTAAAAATAAAATTGGTCTGGCTGACAGTAAAGGAAATCTTATCAGTCATCAAAGTGATGTGACACTCGTCTGGCCATATAAAGATTGTGTGCTTGAAGGTGGCCAAACAAAAGAAGATCAAAGGCGAAATGAGATTTTCTATAATGAAACCCTGGCACCGGACGAGATAAACAGGCTGTTGTATCCGAAAGTTTT
>JAAZMP010000060.1 GCA_012798755.1 Bacillota bacterium | reverse complement strand
CGGCAGTACCCATTGCAGCCCGGGCTCTTTCTCTCTGCTGCTCCAAAGATTTTTCAAAGACTTTTTCGTCAACGGAAAAACCTTTTTCGCCCAGGATTTCTTTGGTTAAATCCAGCGGAAACCCGTAGGTATCATAAAGCTTGAAAGCTTCTTCCCCCGATAAAACAGATTTTTTTTCCGCCTTCAAAACAGCAATCTGTTCTTCCAATATCTCCAGGCCCTGGGCCAAAGTTTCTTTGAAGCGTTCTTCTTCTATCTTGACAATACGCATAATGTTATTTTCATCTTTGCCCAGTTCCGGATAGGCATCACCCATAAGTTGCACAAGCAATGGAACCGTATCACAAAGGAAAGGCGCATCCAACCCTAAAAGCCAGCCGTGCCTGACAGCACGACGCAAAATACGCCGTAAGACATAACCCCTTCCTTCGTTGGAAGGAATAATCCCGTCGGCCACCATAAAAGTAACGCCTCGCAGGTGCTCAGACAACACACGCAAGGAGGTATCTGTATCTTCATTTTGCCCGTAAACAACCCCTGCTTTGCGGGCAAAATACTCCAGTATGGGTTTCACAATATCAATTTCGCAAATATTGCTTACACCCTGCAACACCATGGCCAAACGTTCCAAACCAACGCCGGTATCAATATTTTTTTGCTCCAGGGGACGATAGCTGCCGTCAGGTTCTTTGTTAAATTGAGTAAAGACGAGGTTCCACACTTCCAGAAAGCGGTCACAATCACAGCCCACCTGGCAATCGGGACGGCCACAACCGTGCTCAGATCCCAAATCATAATATATCTCCGAACAGGGGCCGCAGGGCCCCAGCCCTATCTCCCAAAAATTATCCTTTTTTTCCAGGCGGTGTATTTTGGATTCCGGAAGCCCTATCTTGTCCCTCCAAATGGCAAAGGCTTCATCGTCATTTTTATAAATACTGACATACAGGCGCTCCTTGGGGATCTTGTATTCTTGAGTAAACAGTTCCCAGGCCCAACTGATAGCTTCCTCCTTAAAATAATCACCGAAGGAAAAATTGCCCAGCATCTCAAAAAAAGTAGCGTGTCTACAGGTAACACCCACCATTTCGATATCAGGGGTACGAACACATTTCTGGCAGGATGCCACCCGTGGATGCGGAGGAGTCTTTTCACCTGTAAAATAAGGCTTGAGCGGAGCCATTCCTGCTCCGACTAGCAGCAAAGTAGGATCATCCCAAGGGACTAAGGAAAAACTGGGTAGTATAAGGTGATCCTTCTCCTGGAAGAATTTCAAAAATTTAGCCCGTATTTCGCTGGTTTTCATCTTTATCCTCCTGCTTTTAATCACAATAATTATATCGGCAATTTTTCTCAATGTCAATCAATAGGAAAATTATAGATTGTCTTTTTCCTTTCGTCCTTTTTTAAAAAACCGTAGAGCTATTGGCAGAAATTGCCGAAATAAAATACGAAGGATTGCTGTTAAAGGTACGGCGAGGATCAGCCCCCAAAAACCGAGGTAAATTCCTCCCAGAAGCAGGGCAATGATGACTGTAAGGGGATGAAAATGTAAACTGCGGCTTAAAACCTGGGGAGTGATCAACTGGTTTTCGATCTGTTGAACGATGACTATCAGGATTAGGGCCTTCCAAAACAGGCCCGGGGAATGTAAAAGAGTAACTGCCAGCAGGGGCACCGCACCGATTAGCGGCCCAAAATAAGGTATAAAGTCAGTTAAGGCAAAAATTATTCCAAAAAAAATAGCAAACTGAACACCGATGAGCAGCAGCCCCAAATACATCATAACACCTACAGATGAACAGATGATAAAAATTCCCCTGAGATAAGCCCCCAAAGTCAGATCTATTTCTCTAATCGTATCTTCTGTCAAAGAACGATATTGCCGGGGAACAACTTGCAGGAGACGTATTTTGAGCAGGGCATTGTCGCGAAGCAGATAAAAAGCAAAAAGAGGCACAAGTAAAAGGGCAAAGGTTTGACGGAAAAAAGCCATCAGAAATTGTGACAGCTCTTCCAAATTAATAACCAGGGAACTTTGCAATTGTTCAATGTTTTCATCAAGGGTATTGTGAATACCTTCGGGAAGATTGTAGCGCTCTAAAAAGTTTTCTATCCGGGATAACGTCGACATGAACTTTTCTGTATATTCAGGTAATACAGAGGCTAGTTGCTCCAACTCTTCCAGCAGCGAAGGAAGACCGTTAAGGCAGAGAAGCAGCAACAGCGCCGCAAAGAAGAGATAAATAATACCGATGGCTGCTGAACGCGATAATTTCTGTTTTTCCAGGTAATCTACTATAGGGCAAAGCAAATAGGCAACCACAACGGCCAAAAGCAAAGGGGCAATTATAATCCCCTTGATCCCATCCAATTTTTACCTCTCCAGGGTTTCACTTTTTAGAATCAGTTCCTCCAGCTTTTCTTCCTGCACCAAGTCATTACCATTCTTGCAGGCCTCAGCTACCTTTAAGGCTGTTTCTTTGTCTTTCAGGGGAAAAGAAGAACCTTCGGCATCGATATAAAAAATTTGTACTTCGCCGCCGTTTTCGGTAAATTCCAAAAGGCAGTCAGAACAGTAGTAGGTGTTGTGACCGACTTTTCCCGTGTTGATACTTTTACAGATCGGGCAAGACATATTTTTTTCTCCTTTGGTATTATGAAACATATTTTGCCCTTTTTAAAGAAAAAAATACTCTTGCCATCCCCTACTTCAGCGATGAAATGATCACTCCGCCACCTATAAGCTCCTCTTTTTGGTAGAAAACGACTGATTGGCCGGGAGTTACTGCTTTTTGTTTTTCTTTGAAGAAAACTTTGGCCGGAAAAGCATTTGCCCTGCAGAAATCCGATGTTTTTTCAGAGAAATCGTTGGGTTTATTCGCAACAGAATTGTCATCCGGGGGATAAAAAGTGGCTGGAACCAAAGGTGAGCGGTAACGGATTTTGACCTTTACATCTAATGGAGCATGGGGAGGTTGACCGGATATGAAGTTGAGAGCACCGGCTTCCAGCCCTTTGCTGTAGGTTTCCTCTTTTCCACCTACAATAAGTACATTTTGCTGCGGATCAATATCTGTCACATACAAAGGGTGTGGGGAAGTAAGGCCCAACCCTTTGCGCTGGCCAATGGTATAGAAGGCTAAGCCCTTATGCCGGCCCATTTTTTCGCCGGAGGTGGAAACAATATCCCCGGGGGTAAATTCCGCTTTTTCCCTCTGCAAAAAGCTACGGTAATCATTGTCGGGAATGAAGCAGATTTCTTGGCTTTCTGTTTTTTCCGCTATATTGAATCCCCGATTTTGGGCCAGGTTTCGTACTTCTTCTTTGGTGTAGCCACCTAAAGGAAAAATTGTAGAAGAAAGTTGCTCTTGTCCTAAGGTATATAACATGTAGCTTTGATCTTTTTGGGGATCAATTCCACGAAAAAGCCTATACCTGTTGTTTTCGGAGTCGTAGGCAATACGGGCGTAGTGCCCGGTAGCGAGAAAACCAATGCCCCTAGCCTGTGCTTCCCGGGATAAAAGGGAAAATTTTAGGTAGCGGTTACAAACAATACAGGGGTTGGGGGTTCTGCCCTGTGAATATTCATGCACAAAATAAGAAACAACCTTTTCGCAAAAAACTTCTTTCATATCAAAGACATGGTGTGGGATATCCAGTGCCCGTGCTGCCTCTTTGGCTTCGGCAACAATTTTTTGGAGATAATAACCACTGTCTTTGGCAAAGACTTTTTTTTCGGCAACGGGATCTACCCAGAGGCGCAAAGTTGCTCCTGTAAGGCGAAACCCTGCTTCTTGAAGAAGCAAGGCAGCGACAAAGCTGTCTACACCGCCGCTTAAAGCCACCATAATTTTTGTTCCCGGCTGTAGCCCGGGCCTTTGTAAATCCATATTTATGAACCCCTTATCCTAAAGGATTGTAAAATAACGCCTGGGACTTTTTTTGGCAAATCAAATGGTAATAGTTTGTAGCCAAACAAATTTGGTTTCCTTGCAATGGTACGGACCGTGTTTGCCGCCGGATCCGGCTTCCTGTTTCTATTCTTGGTTAACTATTTCCAGGATTTTTGCTTCTCCTCTGCTTGCTGAAGCAACACGTCCGGGGAATTTGTCCATGGTGCTCAAGGGTATTAATATTTCCAAACAAACATCATTGTCATATTGGAAATCCAGCGTCTCACCACTGCTTGCCTCCACTTCCCGGACAACAGCCCCCAGGTAATCATAGGGAACCTGCAGCAAAACCTTGGCTTTGAGCTTTCTGGTATAAATGCGCGCCGCCTGCACCCCGGCTTCAGCGCAAGAACGGTAGGCCCGAACCAGCCCCCCTACTCCCAGTTTGACCCCGCCGAAATAACGCGTGCCAACAACAATGACATTGGTTATATCTGCTTTTTCCAGGACTGCCAGCATAGGTGGCCCGGCTGTTCCTGCCGGTTCGCCGGCATCGTCACAACGGGCGATAAGCGCATCTCCTAAGCCCAAGCGGTAGGCGTAAGCATGGTGCGTGGCAGAGGTGAGTTCTTCTTTGACTTCATGCAAAAACGAACGCGCTTCTTTGTCAGAACGGCAAAAAGAAAGCGAAGCATAAAACCGGCAGGCCCCCACAGCTATTTTAGTTCTCACGGCAGCCGCAATCGTTTTGTAGCTATACATATTCTCTCCCATCTTGTCCTTTTCTTTTCAACAACAGCATAGACTGGTGAATACGGATAATTAATGGTATATTGAGTTTAGCGATCCGCAAAGGAGATGTTTTTATGTCTTTCTGGCAGGTATTTATAAGTACTTTTTCCCTTATCTTCCTAGCCGAACTGGGGGACAAAACACAGCTTTCTGTGCTCTTGCTGGCTGCACAACAAGATCGGCCTCTTTGGGTGGTATTTTTGGGTTCCGCCAGCGCTCTGGTGCTCAGTTCCCTGATAGGGGTGCTTTTGGGCGGAGCGCTTTCCCGCCATCTTCCGCCCTTTTACCTGCAAAAAGGAGCCGGTGCAGCCTTTGTAATAATCGGCCTCCTGCTCCTCTGGGGAAAAATTTAAGCAAGATATATTCAAGAATTAATTCCTAAAATACCTCCTGCTGTTCCGAAACAAAAACCAAGAAAAAGTTTCGTGAAAACATTTAGGCCCGGTTCAAAACTTACCTGAAAAATGTAACACAAAATGATAAGGACTATAACATAAGACAGCCCGGTTAGGCCGCCTCGCAGCCAACCTTTTTCCTCCGTCCGTTTGCCGACATAAACGGAACCCAGCAAAATGCTTACAATCGTCCCTCCAAAAATGATATAAGGAACAAACATTTCTGAAAGGGGGGAAAAATGTAAGATTACAGTGAATAGCAAAAGAAAAACAAGAGAATACAGCAGCGTTACCAACAAACCCTTGAAAATCAAAACCGGCCCCAAGGAGACAGACAGCGACCCGCCCTGTATCGAGGAGCGTCCTTTGAAATTCACGTCCCGCACCTCCGTAGTAGGTTAATGACGGGCAAATTATAAATTAAAAATAGCCCATCTTACTGTTTATATATGTCTCCTTCAGTAAAAATATGTTTTCCGGGGCTTAATTAATCCTCATCGCCAAGAATGCGATCAACTCCTGCGCGCGCCATTTTAATGTTCACATTGTCGGCAATGCGTAAAATAATGAAATCGTCCCTTATTTCCTTGATCATGCCGAAAATACCCCCTATAGATACAACCCGGTTGCCCTTCTGCAAACTGGCGAGCATTTCTTTTCTCTGTTTTTGTTGTTTTTGCTGTGGCCTGATCAACAAAAAATAAAAAATGACAAACAGTAAAATAATCGGTAAAAAACCGGCAAGTGCATCAATTTGCATCTCTTCTCACTCCTTATTATTTTTGGGGCTCCAGTCATATTGAGCCCAAAATTCTTCATAAAACTGGGTAAATAAACCCTCATTAATAGCATGCCTAATTTTAGCCATAAAATCCTTTAAAAAATGTAAGTTATGGTATGTAGTCAGGCGCAAACCCAAGATCTCATTTGCTTTGATCAGGTGCCTGATATAGGCCCTGCTGTAATTACGGCAAACATAACAAGTGCATTTTGGATCTATCGGGCGCATATCCCGGGCAAATTTGGCATTGCGCAGATTAAGATATCCTTGAGGAACCATAACTCTTCCATTTCTGGCGATGCGTGTCGGCAGAACACAATCAAAAAGATCGACACCCCTTAGAACACCCTCCAGCAAAGCATCTGCCGATCCGACCCCCATCAAATAACGGGGCTTATCCTCGGGTAAAAGGGGGATAGATACATCCAGCAGATGGTACATGGTTTCTTTGGGTTCTCCTACGCTGAGCCCTCCTATGGCATAGCCCGGAAAATCCATGCTTACTAACTCCCGGCAACATTTTTCCCTTAGGTTTTCATATGTTCCCCCCTGTGCGATGGCGAAAAGGGCCTGGGTCTCGGCATTTTTATGATAACTTTTGCAGCGATCGGCCCAGCGGACGGTTCTCTCCATGGCCCGGCGGGTTTCTTCAAACGTAGCCGGATAAGGGACTACGTGATCCAAAGGCATGATAATATCTGAACCCAGGATATTCTGCACTTCTACGGCTTTTTCCGGTGAAAAAAAGTGTGTCGACCCATCAATATGAGAGCGGAAAGTAACCCCTTCTTCGGCTATTTTCCGAAACGTGCTCAGGCTAAAAACCTGGAAACCGCCGCTGTCAGTTAAAATAGGCCGTTGCCAGTGCATTAGCTCGTGCAACCCGCCGGCCGAACTGATCACTTCCGTTCCCGGCCGAAGATAGAGGTGGTAAGTGTTGCCGAGAATTATGTCTATACCTATTTCTTCCAGTTCCTCCGGAGTCATGGCTTTAACAGTGCCTTGCGTGCCTACGGGCATAAAAACCGGAGTTTCAATAGATCCCCGCCTTGTTTGAAGTTTCCCGGCTCGCGCCTTGCCATATTTAGCGGTAATTGTAAAATTAATAGCCATATAAATCCAGTCTCCAGTATAATTTATACCATTTGGGGAACATTTGTCAAACAAAAATTCCTCGGAAGCAAATAAACTGATATGTCCGGGGAAATGTCCTGCGACAACCCCATGCCCAACTTGTGAAAAAGGATGCTTACGATACCAAAAAGCCTAACCGAAGGCCCCATGCCCGGGCATTTTTGCCTCCAGTTTAGAATAGTTTCAAATAAACGGTTAAATTATCAACATGGCATCACCGAAGCTGTAGAAACGATATTTCATTTCGACTGCTTTTTCGTAAGCCGAAAGAATATTTTCTCTTCCGGCAAAAGCGCTTACCAACATTAATAAGGTGGAACGGGGTAAATGAAAATTGGTAAGCAAAATGTCTGTTAGTTTGAAGTTATAGCCCGGATAGATAAAAAGGTTCGTTTCTCCGCTGCCGGCACCGATTTTCCCCTGGGGATTACTCTGCGACTCCAGTACTCGGCAACAAGAAGTCCCCACAGCAATGATCCGGCCGCCTTTTTCCCGGGCCATATTTATGGCCCGAGCTGTAGCAGCAGGAATTTCAAAATATTCGCTGTGCATTACGTGATCTTTAATATATTCTGTTTTTACGGGACGAAAGGTACCCAGCCCAATATGCATAGTCAGGTAGGCCCAGTTTATGCCCTTTTTTTTGAGCTTTGCAAAGATAGCGTCGGTAAAATGTAAGCCGGCTGTAGGTGCAGCGGAAGAACCTTCCTTATGAGCATAAACGGTCTGGTAACGCTTTCTATCTTTTAAGGGTTTTTTTATGTATGGGGGCAAAGGAACCCGGCCCAGTTTATGCAAAACATCCTCCCAGGGTTGTTGCATCTTAAAAATTACCGTTCGGCCGCCCGCAGCCGTTTTTTCCAGGACTTCGGCTTCCAGCAGTCCATTTCCAAAGGTAAGTGTTGTTCCCGGCCTAACCCTTTTACCCGGGGAACAAAGCACCTCCCATTTGTTTTCCGGCAAGTGCCGCAGTAACAGAAGTTCCACGCGTCCGCCGGTATCTTTTCTATGGCCCAGAAGCCGCGCCGGGAGCACCCGCGTATCATTTAAAACGAGCAAATCCCCTGCTTTTAAAAATCCCGGCAACTCTTTAAAAGTGCTATCCTTAATTTTACCGCTGTCTTTAGCTAAAACCAGCAGCCTGGAGCTATCGCGCTGTTGTATGGGATCCTGTGCTATCAGTTCCGGGGGCAGGAAGTAAGCAAATTCTTCTGTTTTCAGGCTTTGGTCGATCTTGATCTTCACCTTTCTTTTTTTCCTTCCCGGTTAATAAATCTTTTCCATTTCTGTCCCTGGATAATAGAAGGAAAGGATTTCTTCATAAACCTGCCCGGCCTTGGAACGGTTATAGGCCCCGTTTTGGCTCATACCAATCCCGTGGCCCCAACCAAGCCCTTTAATGGTCAGACTCAGGTAGGGCACAGAACCTTTTGCCTCTTTTCCTTGGACGACATAGCTTCCTTCATCGAGTGTTCTTAACGTATTATATCCATCCCGGGCACATTTTCCTTTCAACCCCGAAAAATGTTCCTTTTTTTCCGCTCCGTACAAGCGGGATACTATCCAAACACTGGATTTTGGTTCATCATCAACCGTATAAAGTTGGCTTTTCAAACCAAGGGCTGTGCGAGCTTTTTCTTTAAAAAGGGAAACGGTTTGCCCCTCTGTCCCCCGGATAACCAGTTCTTGGACCCTGCCGCTAGGGAAAACGGAGGCAACGTATACCCGCTCAACGGCATTTTCCCCAGTTCGGCCATCTGCCAGTAGAAACCCCAACGCATTAAGGGGCACTTCGGTTTCCCACCGGGCATAGCTGTGTTCAGTGAAATTGCTAAGACCTAATGGGTTAGAGGGATCGTCAAATGGATCGGGAACTGCAGCATAGCAAGGTAAAGAGCTTGTCCAAACATTTTGCGGTAATTCCGTGTAGCCACCGTTTGTAGCATGATAAAATAGTTCAATGATGTTGCTGTTGAAAGTCAAAATTTCACCCCGGGTTTCCTCCAAAGCCCGATTGGTGTTTTCCGTCTCGCAGCCTATCCCGGCATAAACCTGGCAATGCTGCGTATCGCAAAGATGGAAGTTGTCATGTCTTTGCCGGTTCATGTTATCAAGGGCATACGTCCTGGCCGCCACGGCTTGGGCCTTAAGCGCCTCCATCCCTCCGTAATCACCCCAAGAAGGCGGCATTTCCCGAGGCAAAACTCCCTTTAAATAAGATTCCGGATCTAAAATGTTTATTGCCCTCAGAGTGCCGCCGTCCAAAAAAATCTCCAGCATTCCACGGTATTTTTGCCCATAACAAGCGTTATCAATAGAAAAAAACGAACTGCCGGAAGTCTCTTCGGAAAAAGGTTCAAGATATAAGGGATCGCTATACAAACCCAGGCAGTGGCCCTGCCCATCCAGTATTTCAATGAGCCCGTTGGCATTGCTCAACTTGTATTTGCCCCCGGGCAATGCTAAAGGTACATCTTCTTCCGCATTGACCAGGTTGTACCCGCTATCGAAGGATAGCTCCAGGAAATTTTGCTGGAGACTTATAGCCACCCTTACCTCAGGAATGTCGGAGGAATAGACTGTCGTTTGAAAAGAAAAAAACAATACAAGTGATACCAAAGCCGCTAAAATCATAGTTTTGTATAATTTGCCCTGTTGGGTTGTTATCATTTTCACACCTCATTTACGTAAAACAAAATATAGAAGCAAATCGGAAACCATTGAAAAAGTCCCGAACCCTGTCATTCTAAATGAACGAAGTGAAATGAGGAACCTTGTAAACTGCTGTTTCAACGCCGCAAAAGCCTGAAAATCAAAGATAAAATGATGCTGAGAATGATCATGGTGGTTATAGGAAAATATAGCGTGAAATTTTCCCTGCGGATGAGGATGTCGCCTGGAAGCCGCCCCAACCCGAAACGCCCCAGTAAAAGAAAAACTGCGCCTATAAGAGCGATAACACCTCCTATGGCCAGCAACATTTTGCCGATATTGTCCGGAGTAAACAACCTGATCACCTCACTATACCTGTAACTGCACGGGAAAACACAAACAAAAACCGGTTAACAACTAGAACTATTTGTTTTTTGGGTTTTATGTTTTATGTTTTGTCCTTGTTTTGTCCTTATAGTAGCGGTCCTTTTCGCTGTAGATACATCCGCAGTAACCTTGCATGTAGAGCCCTTTTTCCCGGGCCTGGCGCATGCTCTCCCGAAAACCTACCCGGAAATCCTCATATACAAAATGCAGCCCATGTTTTTCAGCAATTTCCTCTCCCATTTTTTTAAGCAATTCGTGTTTTTGGTAGGGGCTGATGAGCAAGGTCGTAGAAATATTATCTATCCCTTCATCCACAGCCTTGCGGGCCGTTTCCTCCAGCCTCATCCGGTAGCATAAGGGGCAGCGCTCATTTTCACGGTTAGCCACCATGCGGAGATGTTCTTCCAACAGATAGCGCTCATCGACAATAATGTCCCGGTTCTCCTGTTTCGCCAGTAAACGCAGTGCATCCAGCCTCCTGGCAAACTCTTTGTAAGGGTGAATGTTGGGATTAAAAAAGTAACCGCGGACCTGGTAATTATTATCCTCCAGTTTGTTCCAGCTATATATACTGCATGGGCCACAGCAGACATGCAGGAGAAGGTTATTTTTTTTCATCGTATGATCATCTCTTTTCGTCCTGTTCGAATATGCTATGTACAAAAGCACCTTGTTACTAAAGCTAATGTTCCAAACACCGGCCGATCCCATCCCGTGGGTCGCAGAAGGATTTTGGGATTTTTATCCACATGGGAGGCAGGCACGAAGATCCGCCTTTGCGTTTTGTTGTTTGCCGTACGAAGCTGCTTCTTTTTGCTTATACCCCGGCAGACCTATAAGGATCACAGGCCGTGCAAACCAATTTTTAAATGTGTGTATGCTTTCTCAGTAATTACTCTGCCCCTGGGAGTACGTTTTAAAAAGCCTATTTTCATCAAATAAGGTTCGTAGAGCTCTTCAATGGTGCCGGCCTCTTCGTTTATGGCGGCTGCAATCGTTTCCAACCCCACAGGGCCACCCTCAAATTTGTTGGCAATGGTTTCCATTAAAAGATAATCCGTGCGATCCAGCCCGATCCTGTCAACATCCAAGACATCCAGTGCTTCCAAGGCAACTTCTGCCGTGATGGAACCGTCAGCCCTAACCTGAGAATAATCCCTGACCCTTTTCAAAAGCCTGTTGGCAATGCGCGGCGTTCCCCTGGAAGCTAAAGCAATCATCTCTGCACCTTCGGGAAATATCTTTACATTCATCACCCGTGCTGAACGGCTAATTATTTCACAAAGGGCTTCGGGAGTATAAAATTCCACTCTTTCCACAATACCAAAACGATCCCTAAGCGGTGAAGAAATAAGTCCGGCACGTGTTGTGGCCCCAATGAGGGTAAAAGGAGAGAGCTCCAGCCTTAAAGAACGGGCGCTGGGGCCCTTGCCGATTATAATGTCTAAAGCCCCATCCTCCATAGCAGGGTACAATATTTCTTCTACGCCGCGGTTCAAACGATGGATTTCATCTATGAAAAGAACATCCTGGGGAGAAAGGTTAGTCAAAATAGCAGCGAGATCACCGGCCCTCTCCACAGCCGGGCCGGAGGTAACCCTGACATTAACGCCCATTTCCCTGGAAATAATAAAAGCAAGCGTTGTTTTACCCAGACCCGGTGGGCCGTGCAAAAGAACGTGATCCAGGGATTCTTCGCGCTTTTTGGCCGCACTTACGTAAATGTCCAGCTTTTCTTTCAGGCTTTCTTGCCCAATAAATTCGCTAAGATAAGAAGGGCGTAAATTATTTTCATAAGGAAGGTCGTCCTCAGTTAAACGCGATGATACAATTCTTTCTTCCAT
>JAAZMP010000059.1 GCA_012798755.1 Bacillota bacterium | reverse complement strand
CACAGAACTGCACACTTTTTCACTTTTTTTTTATGCTTTTTCTTTAGGGGCTATCGCGAAGCGATTTCGTTCTTCTTTGAAACACAAGGGGACGGTTCTGTTGTGCAGTAACTAACCGTCCTACCAACTAACTAAACTAGAGCCAGTGCGGTCCCATTGCGGATCGCCTGGCTTCTTTTTTTGTTTGGGCGGATGGGTGGTGGGTTGATGAGTTAGGGCTAGCCCGGCGGGTAGGCCTGATAAGGGTTATCCGGTTACCTGGTAGGCTGTCCTTATCCCAAATTAACCGATCGGTTAACTATCTTGGATTGCAAACCCCACACGGCTTATAGCCATGGGCCTTGGCGTCCTCTACATCTTTATACCAAACTTCATTCCCAGGGTTAATCTTTTCCGCCTAGCGACAATCAGGAAACGCTTGGGTGGGGTTCGCTGGAATGCTGTGTATAAGGCAAAGGGGCTGGAGTAGCCTAAGTGGGACTATTGCTATGCAGCTGGAACAGGAACGCCGGGCATAAGGCAAAGGTGCCAGCGCGGCCCAAATGGAATATTAGGAGCAAGTGTGTTTGGCTGGTGAATAAAACTGTCCCGGCAGTGATGTCAGTAGTAATTTCCCCGGTCGGGGTTGCGGATTAGGGATTAGGTGTAAGTTAGATTTGGCCTGACGTGGTGGAGGCGTGGCCTTTCCTGCTAGTGTGCTCAGTTTCAAGGGCCAGTGGATTGGCCGCGTTTTGACGGGCAGTCGAAAGGGCTCATAGAGACTATGGTCTGGAACCCTCCGTGTACGGTAAATTTTTGTAAGATAGTTAAAGGGGTTCCGGGAACTTTATAGAAAGTAACAACAGGCCAGTTTTTAGTTGGGGGGGATTCTGATGGAAAATTATTTTAGAGATACGTTGGTAAACATTATTAATAATAATAAACTGAGAGAGCCCCAAATTGAGGCTTACATGAAAATTAGGGAATACTTTAAAGCTAATCCACATGGGGAGGCCCTTGTTGTCCTTCCAACAGGAACGGGGAAAAGCGGGTTAGTTTCAATTGCTCCATTTGAGGTGTCAAGTAAAAGAGTCTTAGTTATTACACCGGGGTTAGTGACTAAACAAAGCATTGTAAAAACCCTACACCCACTTGAGGATAATTTCTGGTTAAATTATGATGTGATCCTTGATCCTGAGGATATGCCCGTTGTCGAAGAGTATGAGTCAGATATGCTGGATTCAAGTTTAGAAAAATGCCATTTCGTAGTGGCCAATGTACATAAGCTATATGAAAATAACAAGAACTCCTTATTAAATAGGGTGGATCCCGACTTTTTTGATATGATCATAGTTGACGAAGCACATCATTCTGCTGCACAGTCGTGGAAAAATGCATTAGACTATTTTCGCGGTGCTAAGGTGCTACATGTAACAGGTACTCCATATAGAGGAGATCACCAGGAAATACCGGGAGATAGGATTCACGATACTCCTTTAGCGGAAGTAATGGCATTGGGATATGTTAAATGGTTAAGGAAATCAACACTAAACAATCCCAATATTTACTTTACGCTTTCCGATGATCCTAAAAAATACTCTATAGAGGAGATACTGGATTTAAAGGATAAGGAGTGGGTGGAAAAATCCGTTGCCCTTTCGGAGGAATGTTCTGCTGATGTAATAGAAGAGAGTATAAAGCAACTTGACGCATTGAAGAAATTATCTCCTCAAATACCACATAAAATTCTGGCTGTAGCATGTAGCATATCACATGCTAAAGAGGTAGCAAAATGGTATTCAAGTCAAAATAAACGTGTAATCCTCGTACACAGTGGAATGTCGGATGATGAACTAGAACAAAGTTTTTTCAGAATAGATAATCATGAGGCTGATGTAGTTGTTTCCGTTAATATGTTGATGGAAGGTTATGATCATAAATACCTAACCGTCCTTGCCATTTTTAGGCCATACAGAAGTTTAAATGCCTTTGCGCAAATTGTCGGGCGTGTATTAAGGGCTATTCCAGACGAAGAGGTCACGGATTTCGCAATTGATAACAATGCAGTAGTAATATATCACGAAGAAATAGGGTTGGATTTAATGTGGCAATATTTTGCCAGGGAAGTGGAGAAGGGCAAGAAAATACCTGTTAAGGAATATGAATTCCCCAATCGTGACTATAAAAAAAGGGCCATAATATATGGTACTGTAGAAACAGATGATTATTTTGTAAGTGGCCAGGACTCCTTTTTACCGGATATAGACTTTAACGAGTTGTTTGAAAATGCCAGGCAAGCCATAGATAAAGAAGTTGAAGAAAGGGTACTTAGGCTCAAGGAGGCTGGCCTTGATGACGCAGAACTAGAAATTGCAAGAATGGCTTTTCGTAAAAAAACCTTGTCAAATAAGAAACTGGAACTAGATGAACTGTTGGTTTCTAAACGTCCGGAGGAATTGAGAAAAAAGACGAGGAATTACCTATATAGAAATGCCAATGAAGCAACATTGGCAATACTGGAGGAAAAGGGAATTGATCCAAAGGGGAATAGTTTGTATTCTAAGTTCAAGAACGTGATATATGCTTTACCAGCGGACTCGCCCAATGATGGCATTTTAGTGCATTATATTAATACCCGCATAGCGAAAAAATATGGCCCAGTGAAGAAAAGAGAGCCGGAGGTTCTGTTGGAATCACAAAAATATATGGAAGTGGTAATTGATGAATTAAGGAGGATGCTATAATTGTGGACAAACTTTTGTTGAACAAGAAACTTGATGATCTGATCAACCTATTGATGACTGGTGGGGTTCAGCCAGGAGAATTAGCGGATAATATTTTTCTACAGCCGTATGTGCAGATAACTTATAAAAAAGTTAGTGGTGGGGTTGTTGGGGAATTGCATTTTAAGGAAGATGCAAACGACAAACACGGGTTAACTATATTGAGGTACCTTTATAGCGATGATAAGAAGGTATATCGTATAGAGGAGGAGTTAGGGGGCATAAAAACGATTCTTTGGGATAGGGAGTTTGAGGAAATGGCCATTTTAGACCAAGTACTCCAGATTATGCGGGGACTTTACAGCCCTTCCCAAATAGAGGGGTTTACCTCAACATTACCCTGCCATCTTAGTGAATATGCTAAAGATAAATTTAAGGATATCGCATCCTAATAGAATGCTATATTGTGGTCGCATAGGTTTTTTTGTGTCAAAAACACCCCGTAAGTAAAACTACTTGCAGGGCGTTTTTTTTATTCCTCCACAATCTCCACGATATCAGAAATATCGCAGTCCAGGGCCTTACATATTTTAACCAGCACATCAGTGGTCACATTTTCGCCTTTGCCCAGTTTGGCCATGGATGCGGTACTGATTCCGGCAGCCTTCCGCAAATCCTTCTTTAACATATCCCTATCTATCAACAGTTTCCATAGTTTCTTATAACTTGTCTTCATGTTGCCACCTCACTTCGCTGCCTATAAAGACTAACACAAAAAAAGTTATGGTGCAATTAAAATTCACAATTGCAAATATTGGGTTGAGAATACGACAACATGTGCTATAATTTACCTATGGGGGAGGGGGGGGCTATACCGTGGCAGGCGATCGTTCTTTTACCGATTACGTAAGAAGCCGATTTCTTGATGACCTTTATCCGGCTGCTGAAGAATATGTGGCTCAAAACTGGGAAGGCCTCGATCTAGACCTGCGTAACATTCACCGGGTTGGCGGGGTTGCTATGTCCGATATGACCATTAAATTCGTGTCGGTTAACGATCTGCCGGACTTAAAAATAGAATTTGATGTTGTGGTGGACGCTGAAATTGAAGCCACAGAGGGCGACTACCATTATGATGAATATGATATCTGTAACCAATGGCTGTCCATCCGCTGCAGCGGGGATTTTGCCTTAAACTTGGATGATTT
>JAAZMP010000007.1 GCA_012798755.1 Bacillota bacterium | reverse complement strand
CCCCGTGGCGTCCCCAAAGGTTAAAAATTTTTTCTTCATAGAAAAGCTTGCGATTTATTTTTTGCCGGAGCATCCTTTCGTACAGGAAAGGTGTTCCCCGCACCAAGGAAAGGGCCGCCAACTTCCCACTTAACAGAGCCATATCAAGGCCCCCTCCGTGAAGCAGGGAAGCCAGACCGGCAGCATCCCCAACGAGAAGGGTGTTATCCCTCAAAAAAGGAGCAGCACGGTGCAAAGGAATCACCCCTCCTTTGCGTTCTAGGACAGTATAACCCTGTAAGTTTTCCTGGCGCAGAATACGGACCATTTCTTTTTTTAAATTTTTCTTTCCCGCAGGGGGCCTAAAAAGACCGATCCCTACATTGGCCATGCCCTCCCTGCCCACATGTTTGGGAAAAATCCAGTAATACCCCTGATAGTGTGGTTCCAGCACTGCCTTTAAGGAATTACCAAGATAAGAAAAATCGCCTTCCAATTTGTATTGTAGGGTTAGGGCACGACGGCTTCTGTTTTCGGGGATATCCCCCCGTGACTTTAAAGAAATTGCAGAAGCACCACTGGCATCGATCACCCAATCAAAATCGCGTCTGATAAGTTCAACATCCTTTGCCTTGACAGGTGTTTCCTCCAGGACTTCTACTCCCAACCGGCGCGCCTTTTCCGATAGATAGCGCTGCCAGCCCGATCTTTCCAGCATCCATAAATTCAGATGGGTGCTGTCAATACAATGTAATTTGTCTGTTTTTAACAAAATTTTTTCGACCCGAAAAAGGATTCCAGCTTCAGGTTTGCCGCATACTCCCAACAGATCGAAAAATCCTTCTCCGCAGTTAATCCTTTCCCCTATCCGATAACGTTCAAAAAGGGTTACCTGTAGACCATTTTCTGCTGCGGTTCCGGCTGCCATCAATCCAGCCGGGCCTCCACCAACAACCGCTACCTTCATAAAACAGCCTCACTTCAGCCTTATTATTTTTTCTCTAATGTTATGGTTTTTGCAAATTTTAACGTTTACTGGAACTATGTATCTTGTTTGTCTTGGACAGTTATCTCCCTACTTATAAATTATACCAGTAGAAGCGAGTAAAAAACAACTTGCTCGGCATCAAAAAAATAACAGGGGGCTTCCCCTGTTAAGTATATATATTTGTAGGAGGTTAGGTTTTTACCGCTTTAAAGTTACAAGATTTAATCTACTATTTAAACTATTCGCTATAGTTTTAAAAAGTCCTTCTTTTTTTTAAAACAATTTTAAATAAATTTTTTATAGATAATATTATTGCAAATGTTTATTATACTTGGTCTAAATCCCTCTACTTTTTTGTATGGAAAATTCCGTGTTTTTTCTTTTATATGTTATAATTTACAGGGGATGATCTTATGGGTCAGCAGTATGAAAGTCTGATTGTAGCAAGGGCGGCACTAAGTTTGGCCATGAGTCCTACCAGGGAGGCGGAAAAGGAGCTCAAGGAAGACTACCTGCATCAAGGGATAAAAGGAACGGCCGTTGATTTTGGGGGAGAATTTATCACTATCATGCAAAAAGTGCTGGAAAGAGCGGCCGTAGCTTCTAAAAGGGAGGAAATTATTGATCGCACCTACATTGATGAAGGGGCGGTAATTGGGGCAGCACGGGAGGCCTTGGCACAAACAATGTCCAGGGCAGTTGGATTAAATGTAGGCGGAAAGGTAGGGATAGCCAGAAAAAATAACCATATTGTTGTGGCAGTTTTTTTTGCTATTGGACTTCTTCATCTAAATGAAGTGTGTGTCGGGCTGGGACATCGGGTAATATAAGATATAACGCTATTACGGGATCCTAAGCACTATTACCGCGTAACAGAAAAAGCTTATCCGAAAATCTTACACTTCCTTTTTTTTCCTTAATTTTTTGGCGATATGACCACCAATTTTACCTGTTTCCCGTGAGGTTAAGTTGGCCCACCCTTTATCCTCAATATCATTACCGAACCCAAGTTCCCTGGCCACCTCTTCTTTTAATTCATGGGGTACTGTTCCGGACTTCTTCTTTTTTCTTTTCTTCTGTTTTTTTTTGGCCATTTTAAAAACTCCTTTTATGCTAGATAGGAAAATCCTGCTTTGTCAGGAAACACTTCTATTATCTTGGCCAAAAATAATGCTTTTATGCAAATTCCGTACCGCTTTATCATACCAGCAGCTGTTTTTTTGCAACAAGATGACAGTACAGTATCCCTGTAAACATGTTTTCATGGGGAATTTATTCTTATAGAAGAAATCTGGCAGTTCTAACAATTTTTTAAAGCCCTTTTACCCGCCTTAGTTCAATTCCTCCAAAACTTTAGGTAAGACTTCTTCGGCTTTCCCTTGTAAAAATAAAGTAGTCACGGAAGAAGTAAGCTGGGAAGGCTGGGGGTTGATTTCAATTATATCGGCGCCTCTGTTTTTGGCCAGCCTTGGTAAACTGGCTACCGGTTCGACTACTGCCGATGTTCCCACCACCAGCATCACCTGGCATTGCTGCACTTCTTCTTGGGATCGGTCCAAGGCTTCCCGGGGTATCGGTTCACCAAAAAAAACGGCATCGGGCTTGAGGACACCCTTGCAAGCGGGGCACAAAGGAGGAAGGCTGCCCAGATCAATTTCTACGGCCGGATATAGCTTAGAACAATCTAGGCAGATAAGCTTTATAATATTTCCGTGAAATTCGATCACGGTTTTACTACCTGCCTTTTGGTGTAAACCATCGACATTTTGGGTAATAATGGAACTGATATAACCCATGGCTTCCATTCTGGCCAAAGATAGGTGGGCCGGATTGGGAAGAGCTTCTTTCACAACATCATAAATTTCCTTATGCATAACCCAGGCAGCACGGGGATTGCGCCTGAAAGTGTGGAT
Organism: Bacillota bacterium; assembly: GCA_012798755.1. GTDB lineage: Bacteria > Bacillota > Dethiobacteria > DTU022 > UBA8154 > UBA9862. The sequence goes on along the minus strand of JAAZMP010000007.1, from coordinate 19,931 downwards.
GCTGGCCATTTCTTCGGGATCGTACTTTTCCCAGAGACCGCCTTTGCCACGAAAGGGCATAATCCCGCTGGCTACTGAAATGCCCGATCCCGTCAGCACTACTGCTTTTGTATTCCGGATGCGTTCTGCCGCTTCTTTGATATTTTTCCTGAAAACAAGTTCTTGTCCTTCTTCTTGGGAAAACATGGTGCTTCTCCTTTCATAAAGAAGTGGATAAAAATCCTACGTCTACTTTGTGCGCGTTCCCCCAGAGACGCTCTAAATTGTAAAATTCACGCTCCTCCGGAACAAAAATATGGATGATCAGCGCACCAAAGTCGAGCAAGATCCAGCGCCCTTGCCGGTATCCTTCCACACGCAGCAATTGAAAATCGTCTTCGGGAAGGTTTTCCAGCAGGTGGTCGCATAACATTTTAGTCTGGATTACGGTGGATCCGTTACAGATCAGAAAATAATCGGCAATGATAGATACTTTACCGATTTTTAAAAGGGTAAGGTCCTCAGCTTTTTTCTCATTTAACAAACGAACCGCCTTGAAGGCAAATTCCTTTGTTTCAAAAGACAAACATATCCCCTCCTAATCTTTTAAGTTTGAAAAATTTTTTCCAATAATAACAGTAACCATAACATCCTGATCCGGCAGGGGTTCTTTAAAAAATTCCGAACCCGGCACCAACAAAGCTATTTCCCGGGCAGGTTCGATATGCTCCAAATGTGAAATCACCTGGCTATGCTGGTAGTCAAAAGAATCTGCGTTATCAACTTTTATGATCTGGAACCCCTCCTCTTCCAGAAGATCGCCTACCTGGGAGGCAATACCTGCCACACCGCTGCCGTTTAAAACTTGGACGGTAATAAGTTCCCGAGGCAAGATAAATTCATCCCCTAAATTTTCCATTACTGCAGCAATGTGAACATAATCCGGTTCATAAAAAAGGGCGCCATTGATATCACGCCATTCTCCGGGCAGTTGGACAATTGAGTATTGGGGGTCAAAAAGCGGTTCCAAATCTTTATAGAATGCTTTCAGTTCCTTCCAGGAAAGATCCGTTTTGAAATAAGGTGCCGCTTGCCTGATCGTTCGGGCTAAACTAAATGGGCCCTTTTTTTCTTCCAGTGATTCTACGATATCTTTGAGGGAATGTGTTCTGCGCAATGCTTTTTCCAGCGGTTCCTCAGCACTTTCCCCTTCCAGGAAATAGTCCAGGTAATCCGAGCCCTTTAAAGCAAATCCTTTATATTTTACAGTGCCCAGGCAATCAACCATAGCCGTAATTCCGGCGTAATCAATTTCTATATAATGGTGAACAGGTGTACCCAGCAAAAAAGAAATTTGTTCGACTAACAATTCCGCTCCCTGCTCATTGTAAAAATGGCTGGGGGTGTAAAAAGGTCTGTAATCTTGTTTGTAATCCGTTTCTTCCAAAGAGGGCTCTTCAACTTCATTTTGGCGATGTAATAATATATCCCCCGGTATAAATATAATATGCGGCGAAGCTTCTGATGACGAAAAATTTATAAAAAACATTTCTTCAACATTGGTTTCCTCATTGCTGCCATCCATTCCATAAAGAAGGTAATTTACACCGTCTTCCCGGGAGGCATCACGCAAGCATTGGGCCCAGCTTGATCTGTCCTGTAAGGCTTTAAAAGAGCCCATGAAGCGCACTCCCCCGATCAAAACAACGATTAGAACAGCAAGGGAGAGAATAAAAAGTACCCGTTTTTTGTCCAAGCGGGGTTTCCTTGTTCTCCTTTGTCGTGAATAACCATAGTACTTCATAATTCAAATATCTCCCGATCTAGTTTTAGAAACCAAGGAATTGTAAAAGAAGACAGAGTTTGGGTGTATAATTTTTTTTCTGTCCAACAAACGCCCCAGGGTAAAACCCACGGCACATAGAAGAGCTTTTTCCAGATCGGAAAAGGCTGTTTTTCTTATTTTTTTGACGCCGGCATGTGTCCTGCCCGGTTCAATAAAGTCCGCCAAATATACGATCTTGGCGAGCAAAGACATCCCTGCAGCCCCTGTTGTATGCATCCTTACCGCTTCCAGGATTTCTTTGTCTGTTATGCCCAGTTCCGTTTCCAACAGCCATGCGCCAACAGGTGCATGGAGCAAAGCAGGCTCTTGCAGGGCTACCTCATCTGCCAAATCATTTTCTAAAGCAATACTGCGAAGCTCTTCAAAAGAAAAATTTTTCGCATAGTCATGCAATAAGCCTGCCTTAGAAGCTTTTTTGCTGTCAGCTCCATGTTTCAGGGCAAGGCTGAAGGCAGTCTTTTCGACACCAAGTGAATGTTGATAAAGATCCTTGCCGGTATTATTTTTTAGTATTTTGCGTACCTTTGCCATATTCATTTTAGCAACTTACCCTAAAGTATATAGTTTGACATAAAAAAAAACATTCCTTCTTCAAGGTGTTTATAAAAAAAATAAAAAAGGCAACTTTTAAAGTTGCCTGTTTTCTCTTGGTTTAGCTTCGTTTACGACCAGAGTACGTCCATCCAATTCTGTTCCGTTCATGATTTCCATAATTTTTTCCGCGTCTTCGTCGGCAACCTCTACAAAACCGTATCCCCTGGAACGACCGGTGGCTCTTTCCGTGATAATACGGCAGCCCAAGACTTCCCCGTGTTCGGCAAAAGCGTCCCTGAGCTCTTCTTCGGTGGTCCCCCAGGAAATATTCCCTACATAAAGGGTTTTAACCATTTCTTCACCTCTCTTCCCGGCATTATATGCTCTTTACATATTATGCAGTAGTGAAAACCAGATTATACTTTCCGTTCACCTCCTGGATATAATGCCGGTGGGTAGCATGGAGAAATCCGAAATCTATGTTAAAACGGATCCCTGTTTGCAGTAAATAAACTTACCCGGTAGGCATAGGATAATCAAAAAAATCTTTTATTCGCTAAAATGCGCTGTTTTCTTATGTTAGCGTTAACTTTTTTAAATCATAGCATTTAAAATAACAGAAGTCAAGCAGCCGAAAAGTGGTCCTGTGCAGAGGAATCGTTGTCAGATTGCTAAAAATTAGCGAAACATGTTCGGGCAAACAGCAACAGCCGTCATCTGATCGCGCCGCTGCCTAGATATAACCTGTTTTTATAAATATATTGTTCGACAGGCTCCGGCGTTAAATATTTGATCGTTTTGCCTTTCGCTATCCGCCGCCTGATATATGTCGAAGAAATTGACATGGCCGGTATTTCCAGGAAATGAATTTTCTTGGTGATCTTTTTAAAGGCCGGTCCAAAAATGGATTTTAATTTGTTAAACGAGTACCCGGGGCGGGAAGCAGCGATAAAAGAACAAATTTCCAAAAGTTCTCCGTAATCTTTCCATGTTTTAATATCTAAAATAGCGTCTGCTCCGGTGATAAAATAAAGGTTTAATTCGTTGTTGTAAATTTGGAAAAAGCGCCGGACTGTATCAATGGTATAGGAGGGAGATTTTCTGTCTATTTCCAGGCGCGATACGGTAAAGTAGGGATTGTCTACAACAGCGAGCATCGTCATGATATAGCGATGTTCTTCAGAACTGATTAATTTTTGGTCCTTATGAGGAGGGGCACCCGCGGGAATAAAAATTACATAATCCAGGCCAAACTGCTGGCGGGCTTCCTCCGCCGTCACCAGATGCCCGATGTGGACGGGATCGAAAGTACCGCCCATAATGCCCAAAGTCAATGGTCTGCCACTGTTTTTAGGTAATAGAAAACTCATCTTGTGCTCTTCCTTTTTTATCCCCCGGCTCAATGAGAATAAGTAAATTCCATGTCACCGATACACACGGTATCCCCTTCCTGAATGCCCATTTTGACAAGCTCCCGTTCCACGCCTAGTCTATTGATCCTTTCCTGAAAACGCCTTAAACCTTCGGTACTGTTAAAATCCGCCCGCAGTGCTGCTTTTTCTACTTCATCGCCGCTAATAAAATAAACATTCCCCTTCAACCGAATATGCAGCGGCCTTTTTTCTAGCGGAGGCAAAAAAATAACATCGTTTCCCAAATCTTCTTCCTCGGGTATAAGGGCTTTTTTTGCCTGCACACCCCGGTATAATTCTTCCAGAAGAAGGTCAATTCCTGCCCCTGTAACAGCTGATATGGGAAACAGCGGTATATCCTTAACCTTATCCCGTAATTTCTTTAAATGTTCTTCTGACTGGGGCAGATCTATTTTATTTGCCGCAAGAATAAAGGGCTTACCAAGCATTTCCTCATTATAAAGTTTTAATTCTTTTTGTAGGTTGTAAAAATCAGAATAAGGATCGCGCCCTTCTGTACCGGCGGCATCAATAATATATAACAAAACCTCTGTTCTTTCTATATGTTTTAAGAATTGATGGCCCAACCCTGCTCCTTTATGCGCTCCTTCGATTATCCCCGGAAGATCGGCTATGACAAAAGAACGTTCATCACCTAAGTAAACAACTCCCAGTTGGGGCACAAGCGTGGTAAAGGGGAAATCGGCAATTTTGGGTTTGGCTGCTGAAACCCGGGAAAGAAAAGTGGATTTACCGGCATTTGGAAAACCAACCAGGCCTACATCCGCTAATAGCTTTAATTCCAGTATAAGCGTCCGCTTTTCCCCCGGCTCCCCGTTTTCCGCAAAATCGGGAACCCGGCGGCGCGAGGTGGTAAACCGCGTATTGCCACGGCCTCCTTTTCCACCCCTGGCCGCTACAGCCTTGATCCCTCCCCGATGGAGGTCAGCCAAGATTGTACCATTTTCATCTTTTATAATCGTTCCCACCGGAACTTTTACATATAAGGCCGCGCCACTTTTTCCCTGTCTGTTTTTACCTTGCCCGCGAAAACCGTCTGCAGCATATAAGTGGGGCCTGTAGCTGAGATCTATAAGCGTGTTTTTTTGGGCGGAAGCGACAAAAACCACTTCGCCGCCGTCGCCGCCGTCACCGCCGTCAGGTCCTCCGCGCGGCACATTTTTTTCTCTCCTGAAGGAAACAGCGCCGTTTCCACCCTTTCCTCCCCTGACAAAAACTTTAACGCGATCTACAAACAAATTCATCACCTTGTTCAAAAAAATAAATCCCGGGGGGCCCCCGGGTTTATTTTAGGCCAGCGGAAGAACGCTAACCTGTTTTTTCGTTTTACCAAGCCTTTCATAAGTTACCAGACCATCGGTGAGGGCAAACAGCGTATCATCCCTGCCTCGCCCGACATTAAGCCCCGGATGAATCCTGGTGCCTCTTTGACGGACAATAATGCTGCCGGCCAAAACCTCCTGCCCACCGTAACTTTTTACGCCCAGCCTTTTGGCGTTGCTGTCACGACCGTTACGGGAACTCCCCGCACCTTTTTTGCGGGCAAACATTTGCAAATCAATAGTACGCATTTTTTATTGCCTGATTTTTAAGAACCAGGCTTGCACCTCCTTTCAGGGGCTTCGTAATCTTTGTATGACATATTTTTTGGATACGACCGGGCCGTTTCTTTCAGGCCCAAAAGCATCGTTTCCAACAATAGATAACAGTTCTTTTCCTGTTCCGCTTCCATTTCCGGGGGCAAAGCAATTGACAGATAACCTTCATTTTTGTTCAACAAGGGGTCCAACCCCAGCAGATCCTTAAGCGCGAAGGTTATGGTCTGAGTAAGAACAGAAACGGCGGCACAAACTATATCGCTGCCGTAAGGAGCAAAAAGTGCGTGCCCTTTTATCTCTACAAAAACAGGGTTACTTTTATTGTTTCGTTTAACTTCTACCTCGATCATTTTGATGAACAGTCATGTAGCCGGAAATTCGATTTTTTCAATTTTAACCTCGCTAAAAGGCTGTCGGTGCCCTTGTTTCCGACGATAATTTTTTTTGGGCTTAAATTTAAAGACGATAATTTTTTTGCCTTTCCCATGAGAAAGAACCCGGCCCGAAACTTTTGCTCCCGGTACATAAGGAGTGCCTATCTGTATTTTATCCCCGTCCTTGACAAAAAACACTTTTTCAAATACAACTTCTTCGCCGGGAACAGCCGATAGTTTTTCAACCTTGCAAACGCTTCCTTCCAAAACCTTATACTGCTTCCCACCTGTTTCAATAATTGCATACATTTACTACTAACCTCTCTATAAATAAACTCGCCGCACAAGGTAATTTTATCCGAAATTCCGAAACGAATAAAATTTTGGCGAACCTTGCACGTGCGGCCGGATGCCCTGCAATTCTAACATACAAACGCCCCTTTTGTCAACGTAAGATCCGCAGCTCCGATGTATCAATGTTTAGCAGGTTTTAGTCGATAAATCCGTTTTCTTTCAACCACTCCTCCGCCACTTCTTGCGGTGTAAAGTCTTCAATATCGACTCTAGCATTCAAAAAAGACATGGTTTCTTCATCCAATTCATGGGCAATGGGGTTTAGAACAGTAGCAATTTCCGAATATTTCCCCAAAGCATCTTCGCGGACAACCGGGGAACGGTCTGTCCAACATTAACCACGTTTTCGATTGCTTTTCCTAAATAGTAAAGGCTGGGCCTGGATAAGATGATCCCGAAAACAATACCTGCGGAAACAGCTGCCAACATGGAAACAAACACCAGCCCCAGATGTTCCTTTAATGCCATAAAAACAAAGAAGCCTCCCCTTGGCAAGCTATTTGTCAATGAAGGAGGCTAAGCTTATCGTTTTAAAATATTTACTTGATACCTAATCTAAAAGATGTTTTTAAGATGTTTTTGCACTGAAGTAAAAGTTCTACCGTGCAACCCTACGGCACCACCCGCTTTGCCTACGAGGTTAGCTGACGGGCTCGGGCCGGGTCAGCCCTATCCCCGGATTAATATTTAGAACCCGGGAAATTCGCCCCTTTATAATGGTTCCCCCGCGCCTCCTGAAAGGTCTTCGGCCTACTCGTATATTTTATTGTTATGCATAAACAATACTTATTTGCACGTGTAGATCCTAACACAAGTATTCCCGGCGGTCAAATTTGAATTTTATAATTTTTTTAGGGCTCTAAGCTTTTAGGGTTCCTGTAGGGATTTGACCTTGTCGCAGAAAAAGTCAGTCAGTGATTCTGCTATTTCTTCTGTAAATCCTTCACCGTAGATGCGATAAGAAGGTTTTTCAGGATCGGGCAGAACAAGCGCCCAGCCGTCGGGATAATGATATTTCAGCCCATCGATCATTTCTACTTTTTCGGCCTTGCCCGGGCCCTCCTGAACCAGCCGTCGCATAACCCTGCCTTTTTGTCCCCAGGGGCAGGCTATTTCTTTCTGGCGCAAATTAATCCCCGGTATTTCTTCTAAAAGGATAGAAAGGCTCTTACCCCCACGGGCCAGCGTGTTCAGAATTTTAAGCAGTGAAGTAACAGCATCTATCTGCAAAAATTGCGGCGGATAATATAGTTTGCCGGTAGGGCCGCCTCCGCCGTTCATCTCCTTAACTTTTTCCTGGAAATGGCGGGGAAATGTTTTGCTGCGCAGGATTTTTCCTTTATTTTTGCGGGCCAGTTCATCATGAATCCAGGAGGCGGAAACCGGCTGCACCAACGTGGGAGACTTGCCGGAACGCAGAATCAACAAGGAAAGCAGCGCCTGGTACAGTTCCCCGGATATTTCACTGCCTTCCTCATCAAACAAGATCATTTCTTCAGCGCTGGGTGATATCCAAAAACCAAGATCTGCTTCCCCCCTGATGATGCTATGGGCAATATCTGTTTTGTGATCATAAAAATCGTCTTCCTTCCAAGAAGCCAGCCTCGTTCTCCCCGAAGGATAGTATACTATGAGATTGCAGTTCAGTTCTTGCAGCAAGGGTACTAAAAAATTTTCCAAATGCGGCGAAGGAAAAGCAACCAAAAGGGAAAAATTGGCTTCCTTAATGGCCTCCAGCGATAGATCCTTTAGAAGCGTCTGAGTATAGATCTCACTAAAACCACTAATATTTTTCACGGTACCCAAACTGTCTTTGCGTGCACGTGGAAAATCATCTCTTAAAAACAATTGTTCCAGGCTGCGCTCCTTAAAATGAGGTAAATTAAGCCCTTCATTATCAAAGAAGCGTATGGCACTGTAGCCATAGTTTGAGGAACAGGAATGAAGGTAAATTCCTCCTTCAGACTGATAAGTGGTAACTGCTTGACGCACAACAGGCGCAATAGTTTCACCGATATCAATTACCTTTGCTCCCCCGGCCAGCAGCCCTACGGCAATCGCTTTTTTAAGAAGCTGTGAAGGCCCCCAAGCATCTCCGCCGATAACCACCGGCACGGAGCCGCCGAGCATAAAAGCAAAGGCCGAACCCATTTTGAGTGCGTTTTCCAAAGTAAGATCCCCGTCCAGTTCTCCACGGACCCCGTCAGAACCGAACAAGGATCTGCGGAACTGATTTCCCCAAATAAGATTGCTGTCAACCAGTGCTCCGCTTTCGATCCTTTTATACGGCCATATCCTTACCCCTGGCCTTATTGTAGCCTTTCCTTCAATAATACTCCCATCGCCTACTACGGCGCCTTCATAAGCTGTACTGCCGGCACCCACACGAACATTGCCGGCCAGGACGCTTCCCCTGATGGTGGAATTTTTCTCCAATATAACGCGCGACCAGGTTACACTTCTTTTTAAAGAAACCTTTTCCGAAATATGGTTATAAGCACCCAAAACAGTGTATTCACCTATCGTTGCTTTTGCATCAACATGTGTGCCTTTACCGATAAAAACAGGGGGCACAAGACATGCTGCAGAAGCAATATGGACATCATCCGCTATCCAAATCCCTTTTTCCTTTTCTTCGGCCGGAAGTTTAATTTCTACTTTTTTATCAAGAATATCGTAATGGGCCTGGCGGTATTGTTCCAGGTTGCCAATATCACACCAGTATCCGGAAAGAACACAACCAAAAAGGGGGCGGCCTTTTTTCAGAAGCAAAGGAAAAAGATCCTTGCTGAAATCAAACTTTTTCCCTTGCGGAATATATTCTAAAACCTCCGGCTCCAATATGTAGATTCCTGTGTTTACGGTATCGCTGAAAACCTCTCCCCAGCGAGGCTTTTCCAAAAACCGGATAATCCTGCCTTCTTCATTTATAATGACAATCCCATATTCCAAGGGATTTTCCTGCGGCGTTAAAATGATGGTAACCAAGGCATTTTTCTTTTTGTGGAAATCAATCGCTTTTGTCAAATCAATGTCTGTCAGACAATCCCCGCTGATGACAAGGAAGGTTTCATCTAAAAAGGAAGCGGCGTTTTTCACGCTTCCGGCTGTCCCCAAAGGTTCTTCTTCCAAAAAATAACTAAAATTTGCTCCTAAAAGAGATTTTTCGCCAAAATAATCTTTTATATTTTCCGGAAGATACTGCAGTGTTACAGCTTGGTCACTTATGCCATGCGCCAGCAGAAGTTCGATAATATATTCCATCATGGGTTTTTCGCAAAGGGGAACCATAGGTTTGGGTTTACCGCAAGTCAAGGGGCGGAGCCGGGCACCCTCCCCGCCGGCCATGATTACTGCTTTCATCTTTTCATCTCCTTTTTAAAATAAAATACGCCTGAGTATTAATTTTATTATTGCCTTTAACAGCGATATTAAAACACTTTAAAATTTAAGAAAGGGCCTCACCAAAAAATTAGATTGGCTTTGCCTGTTATTAAAATCCGAAAGGAGGGTTTTAAATGCATGTTTTCACAAACACTTCAGTGTATAATATAAAGTGGGACAGCAAAATTAACCTATGGATTAGAAGCCATACATCCCATGTTGGCAAGGTTTTCATTATTCAGAAATAAAACGTGCCCCCGACGTCCATTCCGCAAACGGGAAAAAATAGTGCCGTGTTTGCGGAACTGTAAGAATTCTCAGCGAGGGAAGCCGCTTATTTATACCCAAAAAGCGGCTTTTTGCTTTTGGCACGGTATTTGCAATATATATTATTGGTTTTAAAAAAAGAAGGGAGGTTTTATCGGTGGCAAATCGTTGTCAATTCTGGAAAGAATATGATTCTGTAGGAGGTTCAATTTCTTACTGTGAGTTGGCTGCTTTTAATCGGTCAGTAAACCCTGCTTTTCTCTCGCAAATCGGGTGTACTCCCGAAAAGAGAAAAGAATGCCTGGGCACCATGGAATTAAATATTGGTACAGGGGCGGTTCCTGCTTCTCCTCCTGTTGCCTACGAACCCCCGCCGGGAATTGCCAAAGGCACAGTTGGCCTTGCTGAGAAAAAAGCAACTACAGTCGCCCCGGCTTTGCAATTGCTTGCCTTGCTTGCCGGCGCCTATATTGCCATGGGAGCAGTACTCTCCACAGTCGTAACTAACGATCTTGCGGCATATATCGGAGATGGGCTCACCCGGCTGGTAGGCGGAGCAACTTTTTCCTTGGGGCTCATACTGGTCATCATGGGCGGCGCAGAACTTTTTACGGGAAACAATCTAATGGTGACAGGGCTTCTGGATAAAAAAGTTACATTTAAGCAGGTACTCAACAACTGGTTCTGGGTATATTTATTCAACTTCGTCGGCGCCCTCGTCATTGTGTTCATCTTCTACTTCTCGGGTGTCTGGAAGACAAATGACCTTGGTGTCGCCATGAGGGCTGTCAATACCGCCAGTGCCAAAGTATCGCTTTCCTGGGGAGAAGCATTGTTCCGCGGAATCTTTTGTAACTGGCTGGTATGTTTGGCTGTATGGCTATCCATGGCTGCCAAAGACGCTTTCGGCAAGATAATGGGCACAATGATACCAATTACAGCTTTTGTAGCCATCGGCCTGGAGCACTCCATCGCCAACATGTACTTCATTCCCATGGGGATCATGCTTAAAGGCCATGGGCTTTTGCAAGGATTGTTGGCTCCGGGAGTAGCCGAAGGTTTAAATTGGGGGAGCTTTTTCTGGAACAACCTAATTCCCGTTACCATTGGGAACCTAATCGGGGGCGTACTATTCGTCGGCGTTATCTACTGGCATGCCTACCTCCGTCCCCCGGCAACGAAACTGGTAGAAGTTACATCGCAACAAGATATGCAGTCTGCTGTTACCAGATAACGTCAAATATTTCTCCGGTTTTCGTCCTTTAGCCATAATTATCGAACAGACAAACTAAAGACGAAAGGAGCGAGTATCTTGAAAAAGTTAATTGATTGCCGTTACTGGAAAGAATATCAGGGGCTTAATGGATGGACAATGTTCTGCAGTGCCGGTGCCTTTGCCAAAAAATTTGATAAAAAATACGCTGAAGATATTGGCTGCACTGATAAACAAAGAGCACTCTGCAAAAAAACAATGGAACTGAACATGGGCTACGGCTTACTGCCAAAAATAGTCGATCCTGAAAAAGTTGAACCGGGCAAAACACCGGCCGCCAAGGAACTGGCCGCAACAACAGAAACAAAGTAAAACTGAATCCATAGAAGCTCAAATAATTATTGACAATTAAACGATCAACTGCCCTAAACAAAAAAAGCAGTTGATCGTTTAATTTTGGGCTGCCAAAATTACGTCTTAAAAAGTACAAAAAAGAGGAATTTCTCTCTTTATTACAGAATAATTTAGAGATGAAGAAAGCTTGTCGAGGGGGGAAAAAATGTATACAAGTAAATTTGTCGCCCCGGAGATAATTTTCGGAAAAGGCACCTTGAATCAAGTAGGTGAGTGTTGTGCCCGTCTTGGTGCTTCCCGGGTTTTTCTGGTTGCCGATCAGGGAGTTATCCAATGCGGCTGGATTGAAAAATCATTGCCTTTTTTGAAATACGCAGGCCTCGATTATCAGCTCTGGTCTGATTTTTCGGCGAACCCCAAAGATTATGAAACCGAAAAAGGAGCCTTACTGTATACGGAAACTGCATGCGATGCTGTTTTGGCTATCGGAGGCGGCAGTGCTATTGATGCCGCCAAAGCCGTAGCCACACTTGCCACCAACGGGGGAAAAATACGGGACTATGAAGGCATCGATCTGATCAACAATCCACTTCCGCCCATTATCGTCGTCCCGTCCACAGCAGGTTCGGGTTCAGAAGTCTCGCAGTTTTCCATAATTGCCGACAGCGAACGGAAAATTAAAATGACAATTATTTCTAAATCCCTCGTTCCGGATATTGCCATATCTGATCCACTCATTCTTTCTACCGTTAACAGCAAACTGACCACAAATACCGGCATGGAGGCGCTAAGCCATGCCATAGAAGCTTTTGTCTCTTTGGCCTCCACTGACTTAACCGATGTTCATGCCCTGCACGCCATAAAACTGATCTCCTCAAACCTTAGGGCATCGGTAGCCAGTCAGGTTAATGAAGAATCCAAAGTAGCCATGGCCAAAGCCAGTCTGCAGGCAGGATTGGCCTTTTCCAATGCCGTGCTGGGTTTGGTTCACGCCATGAGCCATCAGGTGGGGGGGCTTCTCGATCTGCCCATAGGAGAAATCAGCGCTATTTTGCTGCCCTATGTAATGCGTTTCAACCTTATTTCTTCGCTTGACAAATATATAGACATAGCCAAAGCCATGGGCGCCAAAGTAGAAAGCATGACACCCAGGGAAGCAGCGGAAAAAGCGATCATTATGGTTAAGGAATTGGCTTTGGATGTAAAAATACCCTCCGGACTCTCGGAACTGGGCCTGCCCGAGGAAGTTATTCCCGAACTGAGCAAAAACGCCGTCAAGGATGCTTGCTTTATTACCAATCCCAGAGATGCGGATGTCGATGATATTGCCGAAATATTTTATTCGGCCTTGCAAAAACCTTCTTCCTAAATCAATTAAGCTAATTCATTAAATTTAAAGAGGGGAAAAATAATATTATGGTTATCAAAAATAAGAAAATGCTTATTGAAAAATTAACCGGGATCCATAGTTCCAAAAAAACATATTATGTAGAATTGAAAAAAAAGATTGCCGAGGTTTCACAAAGAAATATCCAGTTGGAAATTATTAACCAGCTGGCCAAAAGCATGGGTATTGATATGTCCCTTAAAGATGTGATCGAAAACATTATTCCCAAGCTGCAAACCCTTGTATATTTTAACAGTTTAAGCCTTTACATTATTCTTAAAGATGGTCTGATCGAGCGAGTTGTATTTTTCACCGACAATGGAAGTGAGATCCATGAATCTATTATTAAGTACAGCGAACTGCAAAAACCACCTGAAGATAAAGATATGGATACTGATTCCGCCCTGTGGTACGTGCTCAACAAAAAAACACATCTGTTCCATCGAAATATTTCACTGAAAGGCTGTTCCTTTCCTGAAGATGTTAAATTATTGAAAAAGGGTATCACCTCCAAAATTTTAATTCCTTTGCTGGTAAAAGAAAAAGTTATCGGTGTCCTGGAGGTAGCCGGTAAAGAGGAATTCAATGAACGTGACCTGCTGTTTTTGCAGCAAGTTGCCGATCAATTGGCGGTATGCATGGAAAATATTTCCCTTTATAAGGAAGTCTGGCAGCATAAGCAGGATTGGGAAATTACATTTTCCGCTGTGACGGATCTGCTGATCTTTATTAATGAACATTTCGAAATACAAAGGGTAAATAAAGCAGCCTTGGATTTTTTTACCCTTAGCGAAAAAGAAATTTTGGGACAAAAATGCTACCGCCTACTGTACGGGCGGGAACACAAATGCAACCCCTGCCTGGCCGATCAGGTGTTTCAAAATAAAAAGACGGCCTATCTGCAAACACGTACCCGCTACAATCGTGTTTTGGATATTTTCGCCTACCCGGCCTATACCGCAAAAGAAGAACCATACGGGGTTACATACTATGCCAAAGATGTAACCGGCTTTGTCGATTCTATTAAACTTGCCTCCTTGGGAGAAATGTCTGCCGGTGTAGCCCATGAGCTAAACAGCCCATTGACTGCCATTGTTGGAAATTCGCAACTTTTGCTCAGGGAAACTACATCGACTGATCCTCACTACCAGTTGATTAAAGACATTGCCGCCTGCGGGGTGCGCTGTCAACGTATTATCCAAAACCTGTTAACTTTTTCACGGCAGGACGAATTTTCTTTCGAAGAAATTAATCTCAACGAAGTCGTAGAAAAGGCTTTGGACCTTGTTTCTTATCAGATCGAAAAAAGTAAAATCCTTTTGCTTAAAGAGTTGACGTCTTCCCTGCCCACTATTCTGGGAAATACCCAAGGGTTGGAGCAAATAATAATTAATTTACTGTTAAATGCCAAGGATGCTATCGAACAAAAAAATATGGAAACCGACTTCCGGGAAAAAGGTGAAATAATCGTCCGCACCAGGACCCGGCCCGAAAAATTCGTGGCTGTAGATATAGTTGACAATGGTTGTGGTATCGACCCAGAAAAAATTCCGGAAACTTTTAATCCCTTTTTTACAACCAAAAAAACAGAAAAGGGAACAGGGCTGGGCCTTTCCGTAAGCCTGGGCATAGCCCAATCCCACAGGGGCTTTATCGACGCCGAAAGTGTCCCCGGAAAGGGGAGCGTTTTCACTTTGGTTCTCCCTGTCAGCACCCTAAGTTCAGACAAATTGGACAGGGAAAGTGTCGGTGTCGGTTCGGGCCAAAAAAGTTAGGCCGTAAAGTCGTACCGGAGGTGTTATTTTCATGTCACCAAAAGCCCGTTTTTTAGTCCTCGATGATGAAAGGGAAGTATGTAATTTTTTCTCCTACCTTTTAAAAAATAAAGGTTACGAAGTGGAAACAGCCGTTACAGGAAAAGAAGCTCTGGAAAAACTCGAGTTGTTCCAATTTAACGTCGCATTGGTCGATCTCAAATTGCCCGACAGTGATGGTTTAAGCATACTAAAAATCATCAAAGAAAAACAACCGCAATGTGAAGTGATCATCATTACGGGTTATTCCACCGTTAAATCGGCAGTAGAAGCCATTCAGTTGGGAGCCTTCGATTATGTGGAAAAACCTTTTGTTGATATTGAGGAAATGGAAGCCTTGCTGGAAAAAGCGCTCAACGTGCATGCAGAACTGGAAAAACTGGACGGCTTTCAAGAAGAATATGGTTTTGTCGTTGGGAAAAGCCACAAAATGCTTAGGTTGGTGGCTGCTTCACAAAAAATAGCCAAAAAAAATATTACCGTCCTGATCCAAGGAGAAACAGGAACGGGAAAGGAAGTGCTGGCCCGGTATATTCATGCTGTCAGTCACCGCAACGACCGTTCTTTTTTGGCTTTTAACTGCGGCGCCTTCACAGAAACTTTACTGGAAAGCGAACTTTTTGGTCATGAAAAAGGTTCGTTTACAGGTGCCACCAGCAGGAAAAAAGGTATTTTTGAGCTCGCCCATAACGGAACGTTGTTCCTTGATGAGATTGATTCCGCCAGCCCTGCTATTCAAATAAAGCTATTACGTGTTTTGGAGTCAGGCGAATTTTTAAGAGTGGGTGGGGAGGAACTCTGCAAGGTAGATGTTAGAATCATCGCGGCAACGAACGCCAATTTACAGGCCAGGGTTGAAAGTAACCAGTTCAGGGAAGACCTTTACTATCGTTTGGATGTTGCTTCACTGCATATTCCTCCCCTAAGGGAAAGAACAGAAGACATACCTTTGTTTATTGATTATTTTCTGGAAAAGGAAATAAAAGCCAAAGGCGGTGTAACCAAAAGGTTTAACGATGAAGCTCAAAAAATAATGTTAAATTATAGCTGGCCCGGAAACATCAGGGAAGTCGCCAATACGATAGCCCAAGCCGTTCTATTAAGCAGTGGACCTATAATAACAGTTAACGATCTTCCACGAAGAATCAGGGAAAAGCAGCAAAGTATTTTAGATTCCGACCCGGACGCGGAAACAATCCCCGAATCCGAAATGATGGAAGAAGATGCAGCGGCGGCAACGCTTCCGGGAAATAGCATACCTCCCGAACAGGTCTTTGCTCCAAACAATTTTTTTGCTGCACATCCCAAGGGGGAAAACCTTGTTAAGTTGTTAGCGGAATTCGAAAAAATACTGATAAATAATTTAAATTTTAAAAGTGGGGTTGATTTTAACGACCTGCAAAATGATCTTAAGGAGTGGCATGACCACATCGTCAAAAAAACGATAGCGGAGGCTTTGGAAACAACCTATGGAAACCAAACCAAGGCCGCAAGCCTTTTAAAAATCACTCCACGGGCCCTACGCTACTATTTAAAAGAAAAATAAAACCCTGCCAAGCAGGGTTTTTCTGATCCATATAGTATAGTGGAGCGGGTGATGGGAATCGAACCCACGTAGCTGGCTTGGGAAGCCAGAGCTCTACCATTGAGCTACACCCGCCTAACTTCCAAGTAACGTTCCAATTTGCGTTTAACTCTTTGCAGGGCATTGTCTATAGATTTCACATGCCTGTTTAAATCCATAGCTATTTCTTGGTAGGATTTCCCCTCCAGGTAGAGCATCAAGACGCTCCATTCGAGTTCGCTTAAAATTTCTCCGATCTTGAATTCTATATCATTATATTCCTCACGGTTGATCATCAGTTCCTCAGGATCTGTCACCTTGGTGCCGGAGAGAATATCCAAAAGCGTGCGATCGGAATCTTCATCGTAAATGGGTTTATTCAAAGAAACATATGAGTTCAGCGGAATATGCTTTTGGCGTGTCGCCGTTTTTATGGCAGTGATGATCTGTCTGGTGATACAAAGTTCTGCGAAGGCCCGGAAAGAGGAGAGCCTGTCGCTTCTAAAATCCCTGATCGCTTTGTATAAACCGATCATTCCTTCCTGAATAATATCCTCGCGATCGGCACCGATTAAAAAGTAAGAACGGGTTTTTGCCTTTACGAAATTCCTGTACTTATTAATTAGATATTCCAGGGCAATGTTGTCTCCATCTTTTGCTACATATACGACTTCTTCATCTGTTTTATTTTCATAGTCAAGACCTGGTTCCATCCATGCACCCTCGTCCTCCGTCAAACCCTGTGCCGGCAAGACCACTAGCATTCGCCTCCATTGTTATTCTGGTGAGGACATTCCCTCAGTCATTATATCTCATGCCTGCATAAGCGTCAAGGTCTAATCTTGCAAATCCAAACCACGCTGGCGGAAAGCCTCATAGGCAATGATAGCCCCCGCTATTGATACGTTTAGGGAGGCGATCGGCCCCTGCATGGGGATGCGCACTACAAAATCGCATTTTTCCCGCAACAACCGGGAGAGCCCTTTACCCTCGCCCCCTAACACCAGAACAAGCGGAATGGCCAGGTCCGCTTCGAAAAAGATCGTTTCCCCCGACATGTCTGCGCCCATAAGCCAAAGGCCTTCTTCTTTTAGAAAGTCCGCTTCACGGGCCAGATTAACCGTGCGGGCCACTGGAACATGTGCCAGGGATCCGGCCGAACTCTTAAATACGGCAGGAGTTACCCCGCAGGCCCTATCCCGGGGAATGATGATTCCATCTACTCCGGTAACCCCGGCCGTGCGCAAAAGAGATCCGAAATTATGGGGATCCTGAATATGATCAAGCATCAAAAAAAAAGGATGCCTTTTGGTTTTTTGGGTTTTTTGCAGTAGCTCACCTACGGTAAGATAGCTGTACGGAGCAGTATAAGCAACCACCCCTTGATG
This sequence comes from Bacillota bacterium, assembly GCA_012798755.1. Classification (GTDB taxonomy): domain Bacteria; phylum Bacillota; class Dethiobacteria; order DTU022; family UBA8154; genus UBA9862. The sequence goes on along the minus strand of JAAZMP010000007.1, from coordinate 2,442 downwards.
GTTCTGCCCGGTAAATTCTTTAAGCTTGTTGCGCCTGACCATTTCCAGGGGAATACCCGCCAATTCAGCTTTTTTAATAATTTCGTGAATTATAGAGCCCCTGGCCCCTTCATGAACAAAAATATTTTTCAAAGGCAGAGCACTTTTAAGCGCCTCCAAAACAGGCCGGCGCCCCCAAATTATGTCATGTTTTTTAGAAGACATTTAGGACAAAATACCACCTTTTTGTAAGACGACTTCCTCAAAAGTGCGGAAACACAAAGGAGAGATCTTTTTTACCAATTCCAGGATAACCAGTGCATATTCCCTGATCTCCTTTTGAGCCTGCCTGTCCGTTCTAAGCATTAAAAAATTTTGCAGCGAACTGCCATTAACCGTCCAATAAAAACTGGTATATATACCCACGGGCAGGATGCTGCGGGCTATTTCCCGCCGCATGTAGTGTTCTGCAATCATTTTCTCATAAAGATTAAAAGATTCTTCGTGATGCTCTACCCAGGTTTCCCGCAAGTGGGCAGGGAGGTCATCGGGAATAAAGTATTCCCTTTCCGCCAAGCTGTAGCGCAGCGATTCTTCGTTGTAGGAGGCCATGCGATGCCTGAACCATTGCCGCGCCACAAAAAGCGGGCATTTTATGTCAAAGGTAAAAACCGCGGCTTCGAAAGGGGTTTTATGCCCTTTGCGTAAAAGGTGTTTTAACAATTTCAGATCGCTTTCCGTTCCCTTGGACTGGCTTTTCCAGCAACGGCGGGCATTGCGGATTACAGCATTATCGCTGCCCATCCATTCCACCAGTTCTACATAGCCGCTGTTTAGCACTGTTTTCTTTTTCATGTAGTCTCCTCCGAATCTTTCGCCGCTATTTTCCATCTGACCCCTTGGGGGGTATCTTCCAGAATAATACCCTGTTCTTTTAGCTGCTCTCGTATGGCATCAGCGGTAGCCCAATCTTTATGCGAACGGGCCTCTTCCCTTTCAGCAATGAGCCCCTCGATGTCTTTTTGTAAATCAGTGCGATGCCGGTCTTTAATAATACCGAAAATATCGTTTATTTCCCGGTAAAAGCCCTGGACGGGTTTGAGAATATTTTTTTTCTGTCCTTGGGGGCGGTTAAGATAGATGTTAACCTGCCTGGTAAATTCGAACAAAACAGCAATCGCTTCGGCTGTGTTGAAATCATCGTCCATGGCTTTTTTAAAATTTTCCCTGCTGCTTTCAATTAAATCAAGCAGGGCACCCTCCTCTTCATCCGGGGAACCTTCCGCAACGTTTTCCAGGCGTTCTTTGACATTGTATACCGTTGAATTTAACCTTTCCAACGCCTTGGAGGCTTGCTCCAAATATTCATCGCTAAAATTAATAGGTGTACGATACTGGGCTGATAGCATAAAGTATCGTATGGCAAGGGGATCAATGGTTTTCCGCAGTTGTCTTACGGTAAGAATATTGCCCAGGCTTTTGGACATCTTCTCCTGATCTATGTTCAGAAAACCTACATGCATCCAGTACCGGAAAAAAGGTTGGGCTGTCGCCCCTTCGCTTTGGGCAATCTCATTTTCATGGTGGGGAAAAATAAGATCCTGGCCTCCGGCGTGAATATCGAGCATCCCTTCCAGATAATGCATAGACATAGCTGAACACTCTATGTGCCATCCGGGCCTTCCCCGGCCCCAAGGGCTGTCCCAGGAAGGTTCACCCGGTTTTTCTTTTTTCCAAAGCGCAAAATCCATGGGATGTTTTTTGCGTTCGTCAATTTCTACCCTGGCCCCAAGCATCAATTCTTCCAGGTCCTGGTGAGAAAGCTTGCCATAACCGGGAAAAGCCTCTACGTTGAAGTAAACGTCCCCCTTTATTTCATAAGCCATTTTTTGATTCATAAGTTTTTGAATCAGTTCGATAATTTCCGGTACATGCTGGGAAGCCCGGGGATGGTGATCCGCCGGTAAAATCCCCAGTGCCGTTGCATCTTCTTCATAGGCCCGGATAAACTTTTCAGCCAGTTCGTCGACGGTGATACCCATCTTTGCCGCTTTATTGATCATTTTATCATCAACATCAGTATAATTTTGCACAAAAGTAACATCATAACCACGGTAGGCCAGGTAACGCCTTAAGACATCGAACATAATAAAAACCCGGGCATTACCGATATGAAAATAATCATAAACGGTGGGACCGCAGGCATAAATCCCTATTTTCCCTTCCTTTATGGGGACAAACGGCTCTTTTTTCCTGGTTAAAGTATTGTATAGCCTTATCAAATTTTTCCCCCCTCTTGCAGAAAAAAGGTCGTCTTTTCCAGCTGCATGAACAAACAGGTAAGCTGTATTTGCAGGTGGTTCAGCACTTGGGCAGTGCCATTTTTCAACCTGTTAAACACCTGGCATTCACGACAATTATAGCCCTAGATTTACCGCCTGTCAATAAAGCGTCATGAGCATG
>JAAZMP010000058.1 GCA_012798755.1 Bacillota bacterium | reverse complement strand
GCCGGCTGTCATAAATATTTCGTTATTGCCTTTGCGCCAAAAATCGCATTTTATGTTTCCGAAATTCTCGGATTTAACAAATGCTAAGCTTTCCATCTTCATTTCCCCTTTCAATTACCGGTAATATGTATGCCTCAAAATTTCTAGCAATTTCCCTGTTACTTACTACTAAACCGCCTCCTTTGTCTGTTATGTTTATTAAGTCTGACATCTATTCAACCCCCAATCTTTCTAAGGAAATAAACTGTATGTTTTGGGGAAGCTTGACTGTTAGTTCGTTGGCCACCGCTATTCCTTTGCTGCATTCATAAAAATTCATATATCTTTTTAATTGGCTTAATGCTCTGTTATCAAATTTGTTTAATTTAATCTCAACCGGGATATCTTCCCCGTTAATTCTTATCCAAGAGTCTGGCTGATGTTTAGGGTTGTTCCTTCTTTTTATAACCTTTGCATTTACTCCAAGGACTTTATTTGCGTTTCTGTTAAACACGGGATATAAATCCGATTCCCCTTTTAAATTAACCCTGGTGATTTCCATTGCTACTGCCCTGTACAACTCATTAAACACAAAATCATTTTGATGGTGAAAGAGCTTAGATGCTAAATTTAAAATTTCCCAAGCATACTCATCGTCCTCATATGCAAATTTTGATGCTAACGCTAGCATTGAGAATCTGTCTATTTTTATATCGCCTGCGAATAGGAATCTCACTCCTTTTTCATCCATCACTACACCTGTTCTTATCTCTCCAAACGCACTATCCTTAAAAACCTGTAAATTGTTATTCACCCTTTTTCGCCTCCTTTCTTATGTGGTGTTGCGTATCATGCGACATACTGGCTAAAAAAAATAGCTGTTGCTTCTTGAGCGCTTAAGTTTAAAATATTGCAGATTAGGTTAGCCTCTTTAATGGTAAACATTTCGCCTTCATCGCTGAGTTTTCTGTATAAAGTGCTCCTGTCAATCCCCAGTTTTTTCGCTAGAATACCAATAGTTAATCCGTTCTCCACAATTTTACCTTTTAGTTTATTAACGTTGACCATTTTAAATCGCACCCCCTTTTTTCTTTTGTCGCATGAAATGCGATTGATTTCATTTTACATAATAGCCGTTTAAATGTCAAGAACTAATTCGCATAAAATGCTAAATATTTAATCTTATTAGTTATTAGTGTTGCATAAATGCAACATTTTAGTTATAATGAACCCAAGGAGGTGCTGAAAAATGACCATTGGCGAAAGAATAAAAAAGAGAAGAAAAGAAATCGGCATGTCGGTGGAAACCTTAGCTGAAAAATTGGGAAAAAACAGGGCCACCATATATAGATATGAAAGTGATCAAATAGAAAATATGCCACTTAGCGTAATAGAACCCTTGGCCAAAGTGCTGAATGTCAGCCCCGCTTATTTAATGGGTTGGGAAGACTTGATACTAGACTTTATCTCGCCCGTAAATGCGTTTTAAGGGCTTTTGGGATAGGTAGCCAACCCTTAATAAATAGGCCCACCTTTCTGCGTAAATAAGGCTAATTTAACTGGCACCCTGCTTTTTTATTGATTATTGGAAGCCATTTGGGGCCGGATGGACTTTTTGAAGTGGATAGAAAAAGAAGAACCAGCCCTAATTGACTGATTCTCCTTGATTGGTACTTATTTACATAATGGGACAAAACTCCCGTCCCCGTGTCCCACTCTTCACCTGAAATCCGCCCAGCCCAGCTGTTTCAACCTGTTTTCCTTCTCCATCCCAACACCACCCAAAAACCCAAAAAAGAAGCCAGGAGAAATAAATCCCCTGACTCCCTTGAAATAATTCTTATCTTAATAATTGTAATACACTTTGAGGAGCCATATTTGCTTGCGTGCAATCATATACCTTTCAGTATATGCCAGACT
>JAAZMP010000006.1 GCA_012798755.1 Bacillota bacterium | reverse complement strand
TTTTTACAAGAATATCTATGTATTTCTTTTCTCCGGTGGTAATATCAACAATAAGTTCTTGGGTTAAAAATTCCAGGTAACTGTAATCTATCAGGCGGTCTGCTTCTGGGAAAAAGGCTTCCATAAACTCTTGGAAAAAAGTTGTCAGCAGCTTTTTGAATAATAGATCGTGATTTATGTTGTTCATTGGTACGATTGTTCCTTTCTTTTATTTTAGCACATTTCTACCCTACTGGATATGAAAAAGAGTGAGGGGCTGCTTAAGATGGCTAACGTTGTCAAGACATTTTTTTGGCCTTGTATAAAGCGGATCGCTACGCTATGCTGTTAAAACTTTCGTTCCGAAGATGAGGTACACAACAGGTACGTCCCCGCGACACACGTCCCCGCGACACACTTACGGATTCCAAAAAACCCAAAACTACAGCAGAACATGCTGCCCATCAGGCCTACCATGAACTTAAAAGCGTCAGGGGCGCCATTGGTGGGGCGCTGCTGGACTATGCAGCAAACTGCGTCAAGGATGTGATTAAGGAAAAGGCAGAAAACATGGTTAGCAAGACAATGCAACATACAAAAACCCTTCTTAAAGGCATCGATGCGCTCCTGATTTTTTTATGGCCGGTAAATGTAGCAGCAGAGGAAATATCAAACCTGCCGGTCTATGTAAATATTCACCAGGATGCCCTGGACAGCTACGCAGAGTACTTCCTTTCCAGCGATATGAGCGCCGAACGTATCGAAGCAGCACGGCTATCGGCACTGATGTATTTGCAGGCGGGCCGCAAAGCCCTTAGGGCCAAACAGAAAATGATGGATCGCTTTGGCGGGAAGGGACTGCTGGATCTGGATCTGGAACAATATGACGAGAAAATCGCCCAGTTTGCACTTTCCGCCCCGGCTACGGAAAACGACTCCACAGATGATAAATCCTCCCGGGTGGCTAGGTTGAAAGAATTGTTTAGGAAGGTTCAGCGTACCAGCAGCGTGGATATTTTTGACAGTCTGAATAACCAGGAAAAACGCAATTTGAATATATTCCTCAGCAATTTCAGTGAAGCAGGACTACCCTATTACAATGCCTACCAGAAACATACTGCTGCCAATAGTTTACACTTATTATGTTTTATGTCAATGCATTATTATTTCAATATACATGATCCCGCGGAGTACGTTAACATAGAGCTCCATGGGGAAAAATATTTAGGAACTTCCCTTGCGGGCATATCTGATAGGCTCAACCGATTTTTTTACGGTTTAAATTGTACTCCGGAATTTGTCAACGCAGCATATGAAGTTTCTGGGGGTCTTACCTTAGATGGGAAATACGCCCTGCGTGTGCTGGCAGATGGAGCACAATTAAACAAATTTTCGCAGGCGAAAGACCTGGTTGAAAACAAAGACGGCACCTTAAAAGTACAAATAGATATCTACGATTGGATCGGGGATGATTTCTTGCATTATGATAGTATTCATAGTTGGGTGTACGACCCCATTTCAACATGGTCCAAAGCAAACAAAGCCAATGTTATCAAAACAGGAACAGCGGTTGCCACCTTGGTACGATACAAACACCGCGGTAAGCCCTCTTACCAGCTTGTTGAATATGAGATATTAACACAAACACAAAAGAACCAAAAGGACTAGCATAAAAACTTTTTAATTACTCTTTCATGAGCCTTCTTTAATGCATTGGCTCTCAACAAGTTGACAAGTTGACGCTCAGCACCGGAATTTCCTTATTCATTGGCCAGCAATGGATAAATATGTTATCTTAGCCGTTCAATGTTTTCCCTGGGAAGGCCGGTGTATTTTATTATTTTATCAATATTTTCGCCGTCTAAAAACATTTGTTTGGCTATTTCAATGTTTCTTTTTTCCATACCCTTTTCCATGCCTCTTTCCATGCCTTCGTGTTCAGCATATCGTAGAAGATAGCAAAAGGATATATTAATTGAGAAATTACGAAAAGGTATTTTTATTAATATCGAAAGGTTCAGCATGGTTCAAACTTGCGGCTTGTAGATTTAGGCATATACCTTAACATAATAAAATATGCCGCATTGTTTAGCAATTATGGTATGGTTACTGGTAAAACGGTGAAAATCCTAAGGGGACGGTTACGACCGTCCCCTCATGTTCACAGATTAATTTATCTTATTTTATTCCATTTTCTTATTCTAGCTGTTTGTTCCGGAGATGGGGTACACAACAGGTACGTCCCCACGACATGGATGACGGACGGTGTGTTACATGTTTCCTGAAGAGTTTTACTTTGAGAATCCTTAAAGGATTTTGGACTTTTTCCCAAGTGGTAAACCCTTCTTCATCCCAAATTTTTAGATCATACCTGTATTTCCGACCGGCACTGTCATTTTTATACCAGTCACTTTTAATGCTCACGCCTTTTTTTACCAGATCAGGTTCACGTGACAAAAACAAGCCTT
>JAAZMP010000057.1 GCA_012798755.1 Bacillota bacterium | reverse complement strand
GAACTGCCAAAAGACAATGGCGGCGATTTCCATGCTTTCGGCAAAGTACATCAGCGCAGTTGTCCCCGCTGAAAACAAGGAACCCAGGGCCACCCCTGTAAGAATCATCGTCTCCGGCGTTGCACCCCTGTATTTCACTAACAAGAGGATGACCAACGTAGCAAGCAATGCGCTCATAAAGGCACATACGGTGATCAAGTAAGGGTTGTTGACTATGATCGCCGCTTCAGCCGTTCGTGAAGCTACCTTCCCTGCGCCCAGAGCGCTCAAAGCAAAGGCTGCCCCAAAAGCTGCCGCATTGGATATACCCAAGGTAAAGGGTGAACCCAAAGGGTTTCTCAAGATGCTCTGCATGGCTGCACCCGCCACCGACAATCCCGCCCCGGCAATGATAGCCGTCAAGATCCGGGGAAGACGAATGTTCCAGATTACATCGTGGACTTTGCTGGCTGTATTTTTCATAACCAATGTAGAGATAACTTCCGGTACAGGTATCTTATAAGAACCAACCGATATGGAATAGACAATAATTAAACCCAGAACCGCTGCAGCTATAGTCCCAAAAACTACTTTCAGGGAGGTGCTTTTATGATATTTGGCCAGTATTTCGCTACCCGGCAATTTTGTTTTTTCACTCCTTTTGGCTGGACCAACAACGCGCACAAAAAATTTTTTCTAACTACCTGGAATTATAAATTGTGTAACGGGCAGGTGATGACAATACCGCTGAAAAGTTGTAACGCCTTTTGACGTTGCCACATCGTTACCCCGTCGTGTCGATTTTTCCGTATTCCCCGTACACCTCCACCGCCTCCTCATAAATAGGCCGGCCCAAAAACAGTTCGTATATTTCATCCGCTTTTTGGGCGATATCGATATCGCCGAACTTTTCAGGGTAGAGAACGCTGCCCACATAATAGGCATTGATCAGCACATTTTCGATATTCGTATTGTTGGATACTTTTAAAAATATCTTGTATACTTCGTTGTTTTTTATAGCCTGCAAGGATTGAAATTTGGGTTTCTGCAATTCCTCCAGCGACAGATCAAACCCGCTGGAGGCCTCCAGAAAGATTATATCCGGATCCCATTCCACGAGCGCCTCCGGATCAATAAAAGCATTTTCTTCTCCTATTTCTGCAGCTGCATTTTTGGCATGGACAAATTCGAAAGCGGAATAGTAAGAGGAAGTGGAGGTTAGGCCATGGGAACCGGCCCACGACTTGCCACCGACATAGACAGTCGGCTTATCGTCTTCCGGAATATCCTTTGTCCGCTCATGAAGATCATTTATTATGGCTTGCACACTGCTGTTTAGCTCCTCGGCACGGGAGCTGTTGCCTAAAAGATCGCCGATAATCCGGACCGTTTCATAAAAATTATCCAGATTTTTGGCTAAACAAACATATGGCTTGGTGATCACCACGGGTATATTGGTGCGGGCCTGTATATCCTCCTGCTCGGAAAAATCAACCGTATACTCCCCGCTGCAGCTAAGTATCAGATCCGGATCGATGACCATTATTGATTCCAGGTCGCTTTGATCAAACAGAGGTATATCCTGAATAGTAGATCTCACCGCTATCGTCCAGGGCATGGTATGAGGCGTTCTTTGTTCCATTTCCCGCACCCCGGCCATTCTATCTGCGGCATCAAGATAAACAATAAACCGGTTCGTACTGGACAGCCCCAGAACGCTGTTAACTTCTGTAGGCACCTCCACTGTTCTACCGGCCATATCCGTGATGGTTTTAGTTTCGCTTTGGGCCGGAGAGGCATTCTCTGCCGGTGTAGCGCCGGGAGATTGATCAGCAGTCCCCGCACCGCAACCAACGACAGAAACAAGAAGTAGCACCGCCAACCCGATTACAGCAATTTTAGACGATTTAGTTTTCATGTTAACCCATCCTCCTGATTAAGCAATTTATACTGGAACAACAAAAAATATTTAGCCACCGACCAAGGCGTACTACTATTTAAAATATTGTGTTACGCTTTCCACATAAAAGTACGCCGATCCTTGAATCACCCCTTACCTCCTCCATGTTACAAATATTCAATTCGTGTTACTGTTATTCTACAATTCTACATAAACTTGTAATGTCCTGCTTACTTTTAAATTTTTTTTTTCGTTTTATTTTTTTACTAGGTCAGTTTATCAATAACTTTGATCATTTCTTCGATCTTTTGTTCTTTATCCAGTTGGTCATGGGAATCAAAGGCCTCCATCACACAATTTCTCAAATGGGCATCCAGCACATCTTTATTGATGTTTTTCAAAATCCCGATGGAGGCCATCAGCTGAATGGAAATATCGATACAGTAGCGATCATCTTCCACCATTTTGATCAGCCCCTCAATTTGGCCGCGTACTGTTTTTAGTTTTCTTAAGGTTAGTTCCCGGTCTGCTCTCATCTTTTAAACCTGCTTGGAAATAGAGGTTACTACATAACCCGCTTCTTCCACTACTTGTTTTAGTTTTTCATCTGATACGGTTTTCGACGATGATACACGGGCAGAGCCGTCTTCTAAATTTACCTCGACGGTGGTTCCTTCTAAACCGGTCAAGGCCTTTTCTACATGTGCCTGGCAATTTTTACACATCATACCTTTAATCTTTAAAATCTTTTCCATTGTTTCACCCTCGTTGTTTTTAGTTATTTGCTGAACCAGATCCCCGGAAAAGTGATCCGGAAAATTACCTAAGACTGTTTTTGTAACAGTTCTTTCTTTTGCCGTTGCACCAATTGTTGCAGCAGCTAATTCAACTCCCCTGCCGGCCATGACCGTGGGCTTGAATTTACGCAGCCTTAAAGCGTTGGTAACAACAAAAAAGGAACTTAAACTCATCGCCGCAGCACCGATCATCGGCGTCAGCTTAAGGCCGAAAGCAGGGTATAGAAGGCCTGCCGCTAGCGGTATTCCCAATATATTATAGAAAAAGGCCCAAAAGAGGTTCTGTTTGATGTTTCTAATCGTGGCCCTGGACAGTTCCATTGCTCCTGCGGCATCCAGCAGATCACTTTTGGTCAAAACAATGTCGGCCGCCTCAATAGCTACATCCGTTCCCGCACCAATGGCGATACCCGCATCGGCCCTGGCCAGAGCGGGAGCATCGTTGATTCCATCGCCGATCATGGCTACTTTTTGCCCTTGCTGCTGCAGTGCTTGAATTTTTTGATCCTTCTCCTGGGGCAAGGCTTCGGCGATGGATTCGTCAATTCCCAAACGCAGACGGATAGCTTCGGCCGTTTTTTCGTTATCGCCTGTAAGCATCACTACTTTGACTCCCATTTCTTTGAATCTTTCCACCGCCTGCCGGCTGGTAGCCTTGGGGATGTCAGCAAGAGCCATAATTCCTAACAGGGATTTGTCCCCGGCAAAATAAAGCGGGGTTTTCCCCTCCTCGGAAAAACGGTGTGCCAATTCTGCCGCCGACCCGGTATCAATTCCCTTTTCACGGATAAATTTTTCGTTTCCGGCCGCATAAAAAACCCCATCCAAATACCCCTCTACGCCCCGGCCGGCGATGGCATTGAACCCGCTTATTTCTTTTAGGGGAACATTTTTTTCCTTGGCATAATCCAGAATAGCATTGGCTAAATGATGTTCCGAATTTTTTTCCAGGGCCTGGGCAATAGTCAGCAGTTCCTCCTCAGAACCTGCAGAACCCAGCACTATATCCGTTACCCGAGGTTTACCTTCGGTCAAGGTCCCTGTTTTATCCAAAACGACGGTATCCACCTGGTGAAAAACCTCCAGCGCTTCTGCAGATTTTACCAGTATGCCCTCTTCTGCCCCCCTGCCGGTGCTGACCATGATAGCTACAGGAGTAGCCAAGCCCAAAGCACAGGGACAGGAGATAACCAGCACCGTTATGCCCATGGATAAGGCAAACTCGAAAGTAGCCCCGGCAAACAGCCATCCAGCTGTAGTTATAACAGCAATGCCGATTACCAAAGGTACAAATATGGCGCTGATCTTATCTGCCAATCTGGAAACAGGTGCTTTGGTGGCATTGGCATCTTCTACCAGCGCTATTATTTTGGCCAGTGTGGTATCCGCACCAACATGCGTGGCCCTAAATTTGAAGGCTCCAGTTTGGTTGATCGTAGCCGCACTCACACGTGCCCCGCTTTGTTTTTCGACAGGTATGCTTTCACCGGTTAACGAAGATTCATCCACGAAGGAATGCCCCTCCACGATCACGCCGTCAACAGGAAGCGAATCCCCGGGCTTTATAATAACAATGTCCCCTGTTTCCACGGCTCCTACAGGGATCAATTCTTCGGTACCATCTCTTTCCACTCTGGCCATTTTGGGCACCAGATCCATTAACTTCCTAATAGCTTCGGAGGTTTTACCCTTGGATCGCGCCTCCAGAAATTTCCCCACTGTTATCAAGGTAAGGATCATAGCCGACGATTCAAGATATAAATCATGATAATACTTCTGCACCAACCCCCAATCGCCAACACCTAAACCATAACTCATGCGGAAAATTGCTATCACCCCATAAAGCAAAGCCGCCCCGGAGGCTATGGCAATCAGGGAATCCATGTTGGGTTGCCCTCTGAACAGGGTTTTAAACCCCATCGTGAAAAATTTCCGGTTAATAAAAATAATGGGTACAACCAACAAAAACTGGGCAAAAGCAAAAGAAACCGCATTTTCCATTCCGGATAAAAAAAAGGGCAGTGGCCAGTTAAACATGTGGCTCATGGAAATATACATCAACGGTATCATTAGCAAAACAGATACCTTTAGACGCAGCCCTGTTTCTTCAGCTTCTTGCAGCAAGGGGTTTTCGGCGGCTCCTGTTTTAAGAGACTGCCTTACCCCCCGTTCAGCCTTTGGAAAAGCTCCGTACCCGGCATCTGTGACTGCTTTTATGATCTCAGAATCAGAAACTTGTTCTTTATCATATTCCACGTTCATACTGTTTGTCAGTAAATTTACGTTTACAGACTCTACTCCGGCGATCTTTTTCACGCTGCGTTCCACGGCTGCAGAACATGCTGCGCAGGTCATACCGGTAACATCGAATCTTTCAGCAGTTTTAGGCATGCGGCAACCCCTCCCCTACCACCCCCACCGGGGTATACGTATGCCTTAAGCATAAGACTTTTTCCCCAATATGTCAACAGAATCATCGACCAAACAAAATATCACCGGCCCTTGGCGGAAAAAATGTGAGCACAGTGCCGGTGACGCAAGAATTATCCCTAAAAAACCTTTATTTTAGCTCCCGCAAAATAACGGATTCTCCCACAAAAATTTTATCTTTTCCATTTTGCCAGGAAATTCACCAGATCAGCCCTGGCAATAATTCCTACAACTTTGTTCTCTTTATCCACCACTAGAACACGGTTAACTTTTTTCCTTTCCATCAGCCCGGCCACTTCATGAATATGCATGTCTTCCGTAGCCGTGATGGGTTTTTTGGACATTACTTTTTCCACTTTAGTGTTTTTGAGAAGGGTGAAGCCTTTTTTAAATTCAGCTGTCTTGGTAACATCCATATGTGGTGAAATCCAGCCTGAAGTCCCAATCAGGGGCACAACATGTGTTTTGGAGGTAAATCCTATAATATCTGTTTCCGTAATTATGCCCACCGCTTTATTGTTTGAATCAATTACCGGAAGGCCACTGATCCCGTTTTCTGCTAAAACCTCCACAACCTCCCCCAGCGTTGCCTCAGGACCAATACTGACAATAGAAGTGTTCATAACGCTTGATGCAGTGTAACCCATTTCCCTACTCCTTTTTCAAATTTTTTCGGTATAATGTTTTAAATAACACTCCTAATACTTCGCCAGAGAGTAGATATTTCCTGCCTAATTTTTT
>JAAZMP010000056.1 GCA_012798755.1 Bacillota bacterium | reverse complement strand
CGCCGCAGTCATCTCCGGCTTCCGTTTCACCGTGAACTATCCTGCCGCGCTTTACGCGACGCATTTTTTCAACATCAAAACGCTGCTTGCAAGGTTGGGTGGCGTGGTTTTATGAAGTATGTTTTGTTTACTTGTCATTAAAATTGTCATCCTGAGCAGCGGCGAAAGAATCTGAAACGGTGTTTGTATAATGGGGCCTTTTTTCTCGGCAAATAGCTTTCGCGGCGCAGGTTGTTTTCTGCTGCACGTAATAAAAAGGGTTTTCTGGCAGCAGTTCGCTTATTAATATTTTTTGCAGCAATCTTCCTTCTTTTAACCGCAGCTGGATCGTCTTTGATGTGTTGAAACAGAGCAGTTTTTGGCCGCTTCTGAGTAAAATAATATTGTTTTGCTTCTCTTCTTTAGTCCCCTCGATCTGCACAAGGGAAATATACCCCATTTTCCGGTTGACAGGGAAAGTATCTGTCTTTAAAGTCAACGGCAAATAGATGAGTTCTATACCCAGGGGAACGGGAATATATCTTTTCCGGCCCAGCTGCGGCCCATAATTTTTTCTAACGGCTTGCAGATCAATGTTAAATAACAGTGCCAATTTTTTGATAATCCACCTTGTAGAACGCCTGTCCAAATATTTTTTTCCATCAATATTGATTAACAAAGTGGCCTCGCCGCCTTCTGTATGTGCGGCCGGCACGATGGCAGCAATTTTGCTTTTCAAAAGTTCAAGATTATATTTCATTTCTTAAAGCCCTCCCGCTGTTTTTACTTGGAAAATTATAACGCACATGTGTTCGGATGTCAACTGAGATAACAATTCTCCAAAAGGGGGATGAAAGGATTCATGTCCCACTGGTTTATGCTTTCTCCTGAAAAATTGTACAGAAAAGGAAATAATGAAGAAAGCATCATTCCCAGGGAAAATGTCATATTACAGCCCGAAAATGTAGCACACATCAGAGCCCTGCGCCTTTCCCAAGGCGATGGCATTGTTATTACCGATGGTCAAGGAAGGGCTTTTAAGGCCTGTCTTGGATCTGTAGATCGCCGGGGGGCAAAGGTGCGGATCCTTTGTGAACTCAAACGCCAAGTTGAGCCTCCCTTGGATGTTATTTTATTTGTCGGAATTTCCAAAGGGGAAAAAACGGAACGGATTGTGCGTCAATCCGTGGAGCTGGGTGTCAGAAAAATCGTGCCTGTGCTAACGGGAAGAACTGTGGTCAGGATAGCAACGGAAGAAAAGGGGAAAAGAAGAACCAGGCGCTGGCAAAATATTGCAATTTCTGCTGCTTTGCAGTGCAGGCGCAGCGTTGTACCCGAAGTTTTGCTTCCCTTAAGTTTTGAGGAAGCATTGGGGCTGATGCGTGAAAGCGAGCTTGTCATCGTGCCCTGGGAGGAAGAAAAAAAACGGGGGTTTGGCACCCTCGCGGAAAACATCAAAAATCCTTCCTCTGTCAGTATTTTTACGGGCCCGGAAGGGGGGATTTCCCTTAGGGAAATGGAAAAACTAAGAGAAATACCGGGGTTATTTGAGATCACTTTAGGCCCAAGAATTCTTAGGGCTGAAACAGCTCCTTTAGCGGTTCTTTCTGTTGTTATGTTTCTTTGGGGGGATTTATCCGGAAAGGGGTGAGATCTTTGGCGGCTTTGAAAGTGGCATTCCAAACGCTGGGATGCAAAGTGAACTACTATGAATCAGAAGCCTTAAAGGGAATTTTCCGTCAAGAAGGTTTTGAAACAGTAGGTTTCAAAGATAAAGCGGACGTTTATGTGATCAACACCTGTTCTGTTACACATCAGGCTGATCGTAAATCTCGCCAGGCCATTCGCAGAGCGAAAAGGCGCAACCCCAGGGCTATTGTAGCTGTAATGGGTTGTTATCCGCAGGTTAGCCCCGATGAAATAATTTCCTTGCCGGAGGCGGATATAGTACTGGGAACGGGCCAGCGCCTTTCTCTTTTAGAATCTGTTAAAAGAAAACTAAAAGGGGAAGATGTTGCCAAGGAAATTGCCCCATACGGACAGGCTGCGGTCTTTGAAGATTTACCCTGGGTACCGGAACAAAAGAGAACCCGGGCTTTTTTAAAAATCCAGGACGGTTGTGACCAGTTTTGCAGTTATTGCATTATTCCCCTGGCCAGGGGGCCTATTCGTAGTATACCGTTGGAAAAAGGGATGGAATACCTGCGGGAAATGGGCCGTTTTGGTTATAAAGAGGTTGTTTTGACAGGCATCCGCTTGGGGCTGTATGGCCGTGATTTGCAGCCGCCGCAGAGCTTGGCTTCTTTTTTGCTCAAAGCACTTACAGTCCCGGGGATTGAAAGAATACGTTTAAGTTCTGTCGAACCGGCTGATTTTGACGATGAGGTTATCAAGGTGATTATTAATAATGAAAAAATTTGTCGTCATCTTCATATCTCTTTACAAAGCGGGGATGACGGTATCTTAAAAAAGATGGGCCGTTCATATGATACTGCTTTTTATACAGCGCTTTTAAATAAATTACGTGAAGGCATGCCGGATCTGGCGGTAAGCACTGATGTTATAGTAGGTTTTCCCGGTGAAAAAGCAGATAATTTTCAAAGAAGTTATGAATTTATCAAGAAAAACGCCTTTAGCCGTCTGCATGTTTTTAAATATTCGCCGCGCCGTGGCACCAAGGCTATGCAGATGTCTTGCCAAGTTGCACCGGAGATAAAAGAAAAAAGAAGCGGGAAGATGATTGCTTTAGGGGAGGAACTATCCCGCACTTTCCAGGAAAAATTTTTGGGACGGACGCTGGCGGTCCTATTTGAAAAGAAACGGAAGGCAAAGGCTATGAATAAAAGAACCCATCTGCATGAAGGATTTACCTCCAATTATTTGCGGGTGCAAGCTTTAACGCCCGATGACTGGAAAGGCAAATTGGGAGAGGTGCGCCTGGACAAAAGCTTCCGGGGTTATCTGCGGGGCACCCTTGTAAGATAGTAGTCATATTGAATTTTCCTCCTGCATATGATCAAAGGAAAGAGAAGTATTTAAGGGGGAAAATCCATGAAAAAAAAGGGCAGGTTTCTTGTTGTCGAAGCACGCCGTTTCATTCCGCTTTTATTTCTATTGGTATTGTTGATAGGTTTGACGGTCTACGATAATTTTTTCCGTGTGGAACCTACTGCTGTGTTGCCGGAAACAGATGAAAACAGCATAGCGTTTACTACTACTGATTTGGGGGAACTTACCTCACCAACCTCTTTCAATCTGGTGGCGGATCATGAAGAATGGGTTACTGTTTCCCAAGAATTGGGGCTGTCTCTTCCCGACTACCCCTTTAATGCAGAGGAGGAACTGGCTGTTTTTGCGGTAAATAGCGAAATACAAAACATGGAAATATTGCCAAGGTTCGGCGAAATTGAAATAAGGGTTTTAGTGGAACCCAAAGACAATTATTTTCATGTGGTAACTGTTGATCGCCGCTCGGTAGAACTTGAAGATGTGGTATGGAAGTTTGTTGATGATGAAGATCGTGTTTTGAGTAGGATTGTCCCTTTTTGGCAGGTTGAAGAGGATGACGATGCTGCCGCAGAGGAAGAAGAAGAGGAAGTAATTAAATAATATAAAAATAAAAAGATCCATGAAACATGCAGTTTGAATAAACCCTGCACGATTCGCGATGCCTTTTGGTTGTTTTTGTGTCGTGCATTTAGTTGTAATACTTACTTATGAAAAAAAGCAGGTTATATACCTGCTATTATTGTTGTGTCTTATTTTGTTCTGGGTCTGACTCCCCTATTTCCAGGGAAATAATATCCTCCAACGGTTCCCCGATTATTTTTTGAATATCGGAAAGTAATATACTGAATCTGTATTCATTTTCCAGATACTCTTTGACGACCAGATTAAGGCTGATGACTTCCCAGACCTTAGCCAGGCGTTGTTCCTGTTCCGGCGCTATCTCCAGGCCCGATAGTTTTTGCTGCTGTAGTTCCCATTGGCTTTTTCGGAAACCAGAGAGCATCTTTTTGGCAGAGGAATCTTTCTCCAGTTTTTCCGCTGCCTGCTTGAAATTTTTGTACTCAGAAGAAGATTTGATGGCTTTTGCCAGTGCATAGGCATGATCATGAACGTTCATGTGGGATTCTCCTATCTAGAATTTTAGGGGGATGCAGATTTTGTTATTGGCGAAGGCTTAGTTCAGCACGGGAAGTTCTACGACTCCTCTTCGGCCTACGATGACCTGCCCGGCCAATTGCCCTCCATGGTCAGGGGCCGGCTGCCGGCATCCCTGTCGTCAGGGTCATCTTCGGCCTACGCATCGTCGTGAACTTGCCGCCGTGCTTTGTGTGATGCGCTTACGCCTAGGCATCAAGGGGCGACAGGCTCTTTGATTTTTTCTTGTACAAACGTGTAAATTTGTTTTGCAGCCTTGGGAGCGCTGCTGCTGTCCACTGTTAGCACAAAGTCGGTCTTATCAGGTTTTGATTCGCCGTATAGGCGATCGTAGTACAGCCGGCATAGCAGACGTATCAGTTCCTTATAGTCTTTTTCTTGTAAAAGTGAAAGAAAATGACTAACATTTTTCTTGCCCAGGTATTTTTGGAGTAAAACAATTGCTTCCCCGATTTCCCTTTTTTCATCATCGGAGATAGGGGTGTATTCTTTTAGCAATCGTTCTACCCTGTTTTCCAAAGGTGCGGTTAGCAGGATATGTTTGCCCTTCCGGATAGCATCAAAAAGAAAATCCGGTTGATAAATAGAACCGATTCTTTTTCCTTCACCTTCGATGAGCAGGTAGTCGGCATCTTGGAACTGCTCCAAACGGTTCCAGAGCAAGGCATCGAAATCTTTCTGGCAGCGTGTTTCCCTAAACCCCAAATGCCCAAACAAGGAGCCCCTGTGACAGGCCAGGCCTTCAAGATCTATACAAGGGCAGCCCATTTCGGTAAGAATATGAAGGACTTCTGTTTTTCCCGTTCCGGTTAATCCGTTTAGGATAAAAACAGGTTTTTTTAGTTTGTAAGAGGCAAATTGGTCCAGGATAAAGCGCCGGAAAGACTTATAGCCACCTTCCAACCTCAAAGCGGGGATGTTCATCATCTCCAAAACGCTAAAAATACTTTGGCTGCGCATTCCTCCTCTCCAACAGTATAAAACAGGAATGTTGTCCAAGCTTACCTTTTTTATTTTCGCAATGATTTGCGGTAATTTGGGTGCGGCCAAGGAAAAACCTTCTAATTTGGCGCGCTTTTTATCTTCGTTATAAATCAGGCCGATTATTTCACGTTCTTCATCATTAAACAAAGGAATGTTAATGGAACCGGGGATAGATCCCTTCCGGTATTCGTGGGGGGATCGCAGATCAATAAAAATTGTTCCTTGCAAGGTGAGCGCTTCTTTGATCGAAATTTTTCCAGACATGTGTTCAAACCTTTCGCCGCATTTAAGAAAATTAGTCGCCGCGGCATACTATTAATTATAACAGAAATTCTTCAGTTATTAAAGAATAAGCAAGGTTTCAGCCGGCCCAAAGAATTGCCCCCAACTTGTCTGAACTTGCCTTAGTGATCTATAATTAAAAATAGTTATGTTTGGTCGTGCATAGCCGATATTAATGATAGGATGGAAATAAGCGAAAAAATACTTGAGCAATCATAACAGAATCATTCGCAAAAAAAGGCTTTTTAGGCAGGTGTTTTGCCTCATTCTGACGTATAAAGATATAATCACAAGCAATTTTAAAGGGGGATTATTTTTTGAA
The DNA here is from genome assembly GCA_012798755.1 of Bacillota bacterium. Lineage (GTDB taxonomy): Bacteria > Bacillota > Dethiobacteria > DTU022 > UBA8154 > UBA9862. The sequence continues at coordinate 4,126 of JAAZMP010000056.1, read as the reverse complement.
AGACTGTATATTTTGTAAAATTGTCGCAGGCGAAATACCTACGCAGTTTGTTTATGAGGATGATCAGGTTGTGGCTTTTAACGATATCCAACCGGCTGCGCCCGTACACATAATACTGATACCCAGGATTCACATTCCCAGCTTTGATGATATCAAACCGGAACACAAGGGTCTCATGGGGCATTTGGCTTGGGTGGCCGGCGAGCTGGCGCGACAGAAAAATATAAGCGAAAAGGGTTACCGCCTGGTTATGAACTGTGGCCCGGATGGCGGCCAGGAAGTATTTCACCTGCATTTTCACCTTTTGGGCGGCAAACCTTTGGCTTCCGGGTATGGCCGGCAGTAATGACTATGGTTTGGGGATAAGCTTTTTACAGTTCCAATTATAAAAAAATAGTTACTTATGAACAAAACAGCAAATATGTTTAAGATCGTTGCAAGAAAGGTGATCCTACACACGCAAAGTTTTCACTGATGCCAGGTTAACAGACCCCTGGTATTCCAGGTAACAAATCGCTAATATTTTTATGGCTGATGAACCGGTAAATTTTATTTCATTCATGGCGGCACTATAACATTCTTAGGTGACAACAATGGATTGGTTGCTGGAACTGCTTTCAGACAATACAAAAAAACTGTTCGAAAGGTTATCCCGGGAAATAAAGACATTATGGAATTTTGGCCGATGCAAATTGAATGGCGAGGAAATATGTACTCCTCATCAACAATTCCATGACGTTATCGAGTTCCTAACGGATGCTACTTTTGTAGTCGATCGCAATAAAAAGGTGGTTGCTTGGAACAAGGCCATGGAGGAAATGACTAAGGTAACAAAACAGGCGATCATAGGCCGAAGTGACTACCAACAAGCTATTTTTTTTAAAAAAAATACTCCTATGATCGTTGATTACATCCTTGAAAACCGTGACTTGAAAAAACTTCCACAATACTCTGAACACCACAGATCCGTGAAAAAACGAAACAACGCAATCTATGTGGAGCTGTTTATTCCCGAGCAGGACAGAATTTTGATCATAAAAGCAGCTCCGCTGTTCGACAACAAAGGTAACATAAACAGTGTGATAGAATCAATACGCGATGTTACCGGGCGTCAAAAAACTGAAGAAAAACTAAAATACATAACCTTTCATGATCCTCTTACCGGTGTCTACAACCGGGCTTATTTTGAACAAGAAATGCAGCGTTTGGCCAGTGGCCGCTTTAACCCTGTTGGTGTTGTCGTAGCTGATATAGACGGTCTTAAAATGGTTAACGACAGCATGGGGCACAGTGCCGGCGACAGGCTTTTGGTTACAGCAGCCCGCATAATCCAAAACTGTTTTCGTGTCTGCGACGTCGTATCACGTATCGGCGGAGATGAATTTGCCGTTTTGCTTCCTAATTGCAGCGAGGATGTAGTAGAAAAAGCTTGCCGGCGAATCAGAAAAGAAATAGCGGCATACAACCGTGGACAGGCGGTGACAATGCCATTAAGTTTATCTGTTGGCTATGCAGTTGGCCATATCATGCATGCTATGTCTCCAAAAATGGATAATCTTTTTAAAAAAGCGGACGATCGCATGTACCGGGAAAAGCTGCAACATCGACAGAGTGCCCGAAGCGATATTGTAAACACCTTAAACAAAACACTGGAAGCCAGGGGATTAATCACCGAAGGCCACGCAGAACGCATGAAAAGACTGGTGGAAAGTCTGGCCAAAGCTGTTGCACTTTCTGAACGGCAGATATCTGATTTGCGCCTGCTGGCCCAATTTCACGATATTGGCAAAGTAGGTTTGCCGGATAGTATTCTTTTCAAAAAGGGGCCCCTTACAGAGGAAGAACGTAAAAAGGTAGAACGCCATAGCGAAATTGGCAGCAGAATAGCCCAATCGGCAATCGATTTGGCACCCATTGCAGACTGGATTTTAAAACACCACGAAAGGTGGGACGGCAAAGGCTACCCCTTGGGTCTGAAGGGCGAAGAAATTCCCCTGGAATCCCGTATTTTAGCCATTGCCAGTGCGTATGATGCCATGATAAGCGAGCGTCCTTACCGCGAAGCGATGTCCCGTGCCGCGGCCCTGAAAGAGATCCAAAGATGTGCGGGGTCGCAATTTGATCCCCTGTTAGCCAAACTATTTGTCAATTTAATTGTTTTGGCTACCACTACCAGTACCATGGATAGCGGGCTTTTGGATGTGCTCGTGCCTTTATTTGAAAAACAATCGGGTTATAATTTGAGGATTGTATCCGTAGGAACCGGGGAAGCACTAAGGATGGGTAAAACAGGCCATGCTGATGTGCTTCTGGTGCACGCCCCCAAGTATGAGCTTCCTTTGGTGCATGATCAGGTGGTTATTAACTACCAATTGGTTATGAACAACGATTTCGTTTTGCTTGGACCGCCGGAAGATCCGGCTGGGGTCAGAGGTATTAAAAGCATAGTGGAAGCTTTCCAAAAAATAGCCGGCAGCGGGGCACTTTTTATTTCCCGGGGCGATGATTCGGGAACGGATAAAATAGAAAAGGATATTTGGAACAAAGCCCGCATTAGTCCTGAAGGTAAAGCCTGGTACCGGGAAACCGGCCAGGGTATGGGTGCCGCTATTATTGAAGCCAATGAAAAACAGGCCTATGTATTAAGTGATCGGGGCACATATCTGGCCAAATCCAAAAATATATTGCTGGAGGTTGTCAGTGAAGGAGATAAAATTTTAAAAAACATTTACCACGTCATGCAGGTCAACCCGGAAAAATTTGCCTGGATCAATGATGCCGGGGCCAGGGCATTCGTAGAGTTTATGATCGACCAAAAAACGCAGTTGATAATCCGGGATTTTAATGTAAAAAAATTTGGTGAACCGCTGTTTTTTCCCGACAGGCTGCAAGGTTGATGTTAAAATTGGCAACTTTTTAAAAGCGGATTTAGGTAGGCCCCGGCAAATGACTGATACCAAGGGTTGGCAATCTTAACATTTTGATGATTTTGCGCATGGACGGGTAGTTACCCCTGAAATGTGCGGATAACGTTGATTTGCAACCTTTCATTGACAGGTTATTGGTCAAAAGGTATAATAAATTGAGTAGTTTTGTTGTTCAGAGCCTTTTCCTTTTTGAGGCTGGGGTTGAGGGGAGGGAAACATGTGTCGAAAATTAGGGTTGGAAAAAACGAGAGTCTTGACAGTGCTCTAAGGCGTTTTAAAAGACAATGCGCGAGGACAGGTATATTCTCAGAAGTGCGCAGAAGAAAACATTACGAAAAACCAAGCGTCCGCCGCAAAAGAAAAGCTGAGGCAGCACGCAAGAAAAAAAGGAGATATTACAGGTAACACCTGTAGGAGGATAAAAGGATGAATAATCGCTAAATGAATAATTCCAACAGTCTCTCACCCTTACAGGAGTAAAAAAATTAAAGAAGGGGTTATATTATCTCTTCTATGTCTTCCCCTACAACTCTTTTAAGAGGAAATAAGGGAAATGGCACTGAAAGCTATAGCCGTTTAAAGCAGGAAGATCATTCGAGTAAAACTTGGTTATGCCATACCAAGTTTTACTTTTCTAAAAAACGAAAAACGGTAATAAGGGGGGAAAACCTTGTCCGGAAAACATTACCCATATACAACAATTTCATTATTGGTTATATTTCTTTATGTATTCATGTTTTTTTCTACTGCATTTGCAGCAGCTCCGACAGTATACGTCGTTCCCCTGCAGGGCGAAATAGAACCGGGTTGGCTTGTTTTTTTGGAACGTGCCCTTGAGGAAGCTGCCGAAAACGATGCTTCCGCTGTAATATTGGATATGAACACTCCCGGGGGATATATTGATTCCGCTTTGAAAGCCCGCCAACTTCTGGACGATTTTCCTTCCCCTGTTTATGTCCATGTCAGATCCCATGCCCTTTCTGCAGGGGCCTACCTTGCGCTGGCTGCCGATGGCTTTTTTATGGCTCCCGGTTCTACTATCGGGGCCGCGGAACCGAGGCTTTTGGGCACTGATGAAACAGTGGATGAAAAAAACCTTTCCGCCTGGGAAGCGGAGATGCGGGTAGTGGCAGAAAGGCAGGGCAAAGATCCCCAGCTGGCTGCAGCAATGGTCCGAAAAGAAATTTCTATCAAGGATG
>JAAZMP010000055.1 GCA_012798755.1 Bacillota bacterium | reverse complement strand
TCACATAGGGACTCAGGCCAACTTGGATAATCGCTCCGGTAGACGGGGGCTTCGGTTTCCCTCCTTGGTAAATTTTCGTTATTCTGACGCAAGAAGTGGAGCCCCTCCCACACGGGATAGTCTTATACGGACACGTTGTGGATATGGCTTGCCTTCAGGGTAACAGCCCTAACTGTAGATGGATCCCTGCACATAACTAAACTTACAAAGTATTTTCCTTAACCGAATGTTTATTTAACTTCCACCCCCTCTATGAAAATTTATAAGTGCATAAATCCTTTGAATAAAGGTAAGCGGACTGATGCTTCCGCCATCAACGTTGACATTATTTTTACAAAAGTCAGTCGGCACTTCATCGAAATTATTGCGCAAGCTATATTACAATAGGTCTTTCCTTTAGCTCCGGGCAAAACTTATGATTGCTTCAGCAATTCTATTTAAAGGCAGGACCAAATCGGCGGCCCCCAGGGCAATAGCTTTTTTGGGCATACCAAATACAATAGAGCTTTGTTCATCCTGGGCAATCGTCGGCGAACCCTTTTCGTACATTTTTTTTAGGCCCCTGGCTCCGTCTTCGCCCATGCCTGTAAGAAGCACCCCCAAGCTATGTGGCGATGCATGCCGGGCAACGGAGAAACAGGTCTTATCAACAGAAGGCCTGTGGCGGTTTACAGGCGGCCCTGTATCCAAATGAAGATAATAGCCTGCGGGGCCTTTTCGCAACAGCAGATGCTTATCTCCGGGAGCGATATAAACATGCCCGCCTTTAAGCGGCTCACCGCTGCCGGCTTCCTTGACCTTCAAAGGACAAAAATCATTGAGGCTTTGCGCATAAGAAGCCGTAAAACCAGCCGGCATATGCAGCACAACAATGATTCCCGGCATATCAGCCGGAAGCTCACCAAGGATACGCTTAACAGCCACTGTTCCACCTGTAGAGCCTCCAATAGCAATAACTTTGCTTTCATAGTTTGATGCGGGCAGCTTGCGCATTGAAATTTTATCCGGCGTGGAAAGGCTGCTGGTCTCTTTCGCCTGGCCGGGCCTAATCTGTCGTTGTAATAGTTTTAAATTGACGCCGGCGGCATTTTTTACCTTGGCAATAATTTCACCATGCATTTCTTGCAGGCCGGCGCGGATCCCCAAGGAGGGTTTCGTTACAAAATCCACGGCCCCAAGCTCCAGGGCTTTGATGGCTGCCGCACTCCCCCTGCGGGCTATAGAACTTATTACAACTACCGGCAGGGGATAAACCGCCATTAGTTTCCTTAAAAAGGTCAGACCATCCATGCGCGGCATCTCCAAATCCAAAGTAAGCACATCGGGCCTCTGCTCCCGAATTTTCTTTACGGCATAAAGCGGATCGGCAGCAGTACCTATGACCTCCAGATCTTTGTCCTGTGAGAAGATCTTGCTCAAAAACTGCCTGACCAGCGCCGAATCATCAATTACTAAAACCTTAATGGGCCTGGCCATTGCTTGTTCCGCCTCCTTTTTTGCTAAATCAAAAACTGTATCGTTTTTATAGAAATATCAACTAAGGCATCCTGTTCTGTAAGAAGCTTTTTTCCTGCTGTTTAACTGCGGGCAGGATTTTTTTTATATTGATTCTTTTTACGTATACATCGAAATTTTCCGGGAAAAAATAAATTTTTCGCCCATAGCGGCCTCCTATGTTGCTGGCCAAAACAGGTATATTTTTTG